>CAMDYG010000054.1 GCA_945910225.1 uncultured Eubacterium sp.
TAAAGATAGTTGTAGATTTGCTTGGTGCTGACAAGCCGCAGACAGAGCTTGTTTTGGGTGCAATCAGGGCAATCAGTGAGAATAAAGATTTGTATGTATATCTGATGGGAAGAAAGGCCGAGCTGGAGGATTTCCTTGCCAATGTAACTTATGATGAATCGCAGCTTGAGATAGTGGACTGCACACAGGAGATAACTAATTATGATGACCCGGTTGACGCTTACCACGATAAGACTGATTCGTCCTTAATCAAGGGACTTAAAATGTGCCGCATGAATGAGGATATCGGTGGATTCGTGACATGTGGTGCAACAGGAGTTGTGCTTATAAGTTCTATCCTTATACTTGGCAAGTTAAATGCGACAAGACCGGCACTTTCAGTAGTTCTTAATGGCCGTAATGACAAGCCATTCTGTATAGTTGACTGCGGTGCCAATATTGACTGCAAGGCAGACCGTTTTGTCGATTTTGCAAGACTCGGTGTAGCTTACATGAAGACACTCGGAATTGAGAATCCGACAGTTGCAACACTTTCTAATGGCATTGAAGCTGGAAAGGGAAGTGATGTTATTAAGGAAGCTCATGAGCTTTTAGAAAAATGTGGTTTTAATTTCACAGGTAATATTGAAGGCAAAGAAGTGTTAGACGGCAACGCAGATGTTGTTGTATGTGATGGATTTGCAGGAAATGTGCTTCTTAAATCAATCGAGGGAACAGCAAAGGTTGTGTTTGATGATATAAGAAGGGCGGCAGCAGATGCATCTGATACCCAAAAGGTACAGCTTGAGGCACTTATTGGCAGACTTGAGCCAAAGTTTGATTACAACAATGAAGGCGGAGCAATTCTTCTTGGTGTTAAGAAACCGGTTGTCAAAGGACATGGAGCGGCAACGGACAAAACAGTGTATAATACAGTTAAGATTGCTTATGGACTTGCAAAGAATAATCTTGTGGAGAAGATAAGCGAGGAATTTGAGAAAAAGTAACATCCATTGAGGTGATTGTATAATGCAAAGAGAGAAAAACAACAATTTTATTCTTGATTTCACAGGTGTATATGATGATGAATTTGCTAAGGAAAAAACATCACTTACATGGATAGACTGCACTGATATTACAGGATGTGATATGTATGTATCAGACGAAGCTGAAAAACAGATAGGTGAAAGAGTTGATTCTGTTGGAATTCATGGAATACATTTTATTGATTCGGGTAACTACCATTATGTTACTAAGATAATGACTGACAGAATTAAGGAACCATTTTCTTTAGTTGTATTTGATCACCATACCGATATGCAAAAGCCTATGATTGATGGCTTGACAAGCTGCGGAGACTGGGCAGGAAAAGTACTTAAAGAGAATCCATATCTTTGTCAGCTTATCCTTGTAGGACCAGAGGGAAAAGATATTAATGAGATTGAGTTAAAGAGTAATAAACTTATTACTTATTCAGCGCAGGAGATAAGAGCCGAAGCAATGGAATCTAAAACAAACCAGATTGATTTATCAGTTCCTGTATACATATCTATTGATAAGGATGTTCTTGATGAAAGCATAAGTGAAACCAATTGGAGTCAGGGACATATGAAACTTGGTACATTGGAGCATATGCTTGGAATAATTATAAAAAACCAGAAGGTTTTAGGTATTGATATATGTGGAGAATGTAATGCTGATATGCCACTTCCTGAATATATGGAAGATGAGGAAAAGAATGGAGAACTCAATAAAGAATTGTATAATTTTCTTTTGAAACGACTGAAAAAATATAGTTTATAAATATTTTATAATTCCGCAATTCCATGTAAATACTGGGGTTGCGGGATTTTTTAATTGGGAAATAAAAATAATTAGCACTCACCTCTTGACAGTGCTAATAAAAAGGTATATAACATAGCCAAGAACAAAGGAAGGGAACCAAAAGAGGTACGAAAGTAAAGGAAAGTACCTCAAGAGGTTACTGAAACATCCCGGTTCCAAAGAAACAAGGTAACAAGATAATGATATATGTTAAAGGAGGAATGACTTATGTTGATGCCTAGTATTTTTGGAGAGAATTTATTTAATGATGATTGGATGGACTTCGGATTTCCTGAAGTTGACAAGGCTTTATATGGTAAGCATGCAGGCAATGTAATGAAGACTGATGTTAAGGAAACTGACACAGGTTATGAAGTTGATATTGATCTTCCAGGATTTAAGAAAGATGAAATCAATGCACAGCTTGATAACGGTTACCTTACAATAAGTGCTGCTAAGGGACTTGATAAGGATGAAAAGGATAAGAAAGGTAAATACATCCGTAAGGAAAGATATGCTGGTGCTATGAGCCGTAGCTTCTATGTAGGTGAAGGTATCACACAGGAAGATATCAAGGCTAAGTATGAAGATGGTATCTTAAGACTTTCAGTTCCTAAGAAAGAAGCTAAAGCAGTTGAGAATAAGAAGTACATTGCTATTGAAGGCTAATGACTAATCATTTATTATTGAATTAGAAAGGGAGCGATTGTTATGGATAAGAATCCAAAGCATCCATTAAAGAAAAAGAAAGTACATCAGAAGATGAATGTTGCAGATCACAGTGTCGAGGAACAGGCAGCTTTTGGTAAGCATAAGAAACACACATATGAATAAATGATTTTAATCCCGTGGCGGTTGTATGACTGTCGCGGGATTTTTATTTAATCAGCAATTGCTAAATATAAAATTTTAAGAATATATGCCATAGGAAGCCGCGTGTGTGATATTATAGGAACTGCGAAGATAGATAACAGAAAATATAAAGACACATTTCATGTGAAAGCAAAGATGATACCATTTGAAGAGGTTGAGAATATAATCGGACACGCTCCTGGTGGAGTCTGTCCATTTGGCATTAATGAGGGTGTTGATATATATCTTGATGAAAGCCTTAAACAGTTCGATGTTGTATATCCGGCAGCAGGTGACGACCATTCTGCGGTGAAACTTACAATTGCTGAGTTAGAAGACGCTTCACAGGCTAAGGGTTGGGTTGATGTGTGCAAGGAGGTTGAAAATGTTTAACAGAGAAGATAATACATATAACGAAATCAGGGAAAAGTCATTATTCCAGTGGCTTGATGAGATGGAAAAGCATGAAGATATAGCGGTTCGTGGCGGGGTTAAACTGACACGGGAATATATACAGCATTTAAAGGATGAAAATAAGAGGCTTGAAGAGCAGAATAAGCTGAAAAATGAATATCTTAAGAAAGTTGTGGGAAGATAAAGCCTTTACAAGGTAGAATCATGAACATACAGGTAATAAAATCCAGAAGAAGAACAATAGGAATAGAGGTTCATGCAGAAACTGGATTTTGTCAGACAGAAATCAGATAACAGACGCGGTACAGGTGCGCCGGCTATTGAATGTCTGTCGAATCAGGAACTTGATAATATAAAGGATACATTTGAAAAGAGAGTACAGTTTTACTGTGATATAATGAATGTGAGCGTTGGAAGAATAACTATCCGTAACCAGAAAACAAGGTGGGGAAGCTGTAGTTCTAAAGGCAATGTGAATTTCAACTACCAGTTGTATTATATGCCGCAGGAGCTGATGGATTATGTTATCGTGCATGAGCTTTCGCACAGAAGGTATATGAATCATTCGGCAGAATTCTGGGCGGAGGTTGAAAAATACTGCCCAGAGTATAGAACATACAGAAAGCAGTTAAAGGAATATGAACTTACTTAGAGGAGGCATTTTATGATAAGGCACATACTTTTTTGGAAATATACAGATAATATAAAGGCGGAACACAAGGAGGAATGGGCATTACATTTTCTTCAGGATTCAGTTGCAACTATGGACGGCAAGGTAGATGGGCTTTTAAAGATTGAGATAGGACCTAATATGGCTGGTGGTGACTATGACCTCGTATTCTATGCAGAATTCAGGGATGAGGAGTCACTTAAGGCGTTCAGGGAACATCCGCTTCATGTTGCACACAGGGAGCGCTGCAAGGATATAGTTACAGGAAGATTATGTGGAGATGTTAAGGATTATTAATTGTTATAAAATAGTACTAGTATAATATATTATTTGAAAATCAGCCTATTAGGACTGCGTGGAATGAAACCGTGACAAATTGTCACGCTTTGAAAATGAAAGCAGAACCTTTCAAATTATGGTTAGAACAGGTTGGAAGCAAATAGAAATGTTGCCAAAACTGGTGGGCAAATAGCTGGGGAAGCAAGAATGAGAATAGAAAAGAGGTATACATATGGAATTACAGGCAGTAATGGAGAAAAGAAGAAGCATAAGAAATTATAATCCAGAGAGAAAGGTTACTAAGGAACAGCTTGATGAACTGATTAGAGCGGCATCATATGCACCTTCATGGAAGAATCTGCAGACATCAAGATATTACTGCGTATTATCAGAAGATTCAGTTAAAGAACTTAGAGAAAAATGTCTTCCGGAATTTAATCAGGCTAATTCAGACGGAGCAGGTGCATATATAGTCACAACATTTGTAAAGGGAATGGTTGGATTTGATAAGAATACAGGCAGCCCGGTTAATGAAGCTGGTGACGGCTGGGGTTATTATGACCTTGGTTTACAGAATGAGAATCTGCTTCTTAAAGCGGCTGAACTGGGACTTGATACTCTGGTAATGGGTATAAGAGATGGTGAGGCGTTAAGAGAATTGCTTAATATTCCAGACAGTGAAAATGTTGTGTCTGTTATTGCTGTCGGCTACAGGGGACAGGAGCCACCTGAAAGACCTAAAAGAAAAGAGATTGAGGTTGTTGCAAAATTTATATAATGATTATAAATCTAGAACTGGAGCAAGAAAGCTAATAGATAAAATGATGAAAGCAGCACAATACAAGCAGGCAGACTTTGGAGTTATAAATGATGAGCATATTTAAAAAGAAACACACACAATCCTATGATAAAATGAACAAGAAACCAGTATTGAAGACAAGCATATGCACAGGGGAGCAGGTTGCGGGATTTCAGGATATCCATACCGGTAAGATAGAGGAGATAATGCTGATTAAGCAGACTGGGGATATAGATACATTTAAACAAATGTATGGAATTGATGGAGAGATACCAAAGGTATACTAAATATTTACAGGTAAAGAGGAGACACACAATGAAAAGCACATTAATAAAAGACACAACTAAATCAGAGCGAATCCAGTTAATAAAGGAATGGGAAGAAACAGAAGGCTGTGAGAGCAGCGGAATGGATTTAATGACATATTTTAAAGACTACATTGACGGGGTGAAAGAGATTTCAGAAGTCAATGCAGCCTTTAATGCAAGATATGTCTCAGAAATACCAGACAATGACTCATCAATGAGTTGTGGTATGGGTATGAGAAGATAATATTTGGCTTATTAATAAATTGTAAAATTAGTCAAGATAATCAGAATCATCAAGTGTGTTGAGTTCTTCATGTTCGATTGTAACAGACTGGTGAGTTTTACGGTATTTTAAAGGGGTTACATTCATTATTTTTTTAAATATTCTTTCGAAATATGACGCACTTTCAAAACCAAGCTCAGCAGCAACATCTGATATACTAAGATTAGAGGTTTCGAGAATCTGGGTGGCTTTCTTAATGCGGAGAGTATTAACATATTCGGTGATAGTAAATCCAGTGTATTCTTTAAATATGCGGCACATATAATATTTGCTCATAAAGAGCTCGTCTGAGATAGTATCAAGGGCGAGCTCTTTTGTGTAGTTAGCTTCAAGATAGGCACTTATGTTAGAGGCAGATAATTCTTTTGGGCTATTAATTACAGCATGTATCTGCGTACTGTCATGTTTCAGGGAGAGCAGTTTATACAGCCAGTATATAGTTGCAATTTCCACCCTTGACTGATATCCGCTGTTTTTTTTGGTTAATTCATGTCTTAAATCCCTGTATAGATTAAGAAATGCTATACGTTGGTCTTCATTGAGGTGGTATATGCCATAATTATTATGAAAGTAATTAACAAGATTAAGGCCAGGGTACTTTTTGTCAAAATCACACATCTTTTCATAATCAATGTAAAGAATAACACGGTTGTAGCCTTTATCCTCATCTGATATTGAGCATGTAGTATGAACCAGATTGGTATCAAGTATTGCAATATCTCCAGCATAAGCATTATAGCTTTTGTTATCGAAGAAAAACTGGCGATCTCCTTCAATTATGTAGAATATCTCATACTGGTTGTGAAAATGCTTTACATTCATATTGAATCTGCTATAACGGATAAGCTGTTCTACGGATATTCCATCGCATTTGCCAAAAAAAGTAATTTTATTATCTGCCATACAATACCTCACAATTAATTATTATTAATTAAAAAGTATAGAGCAATATATTTATAAAATCAAACATATATAGCAATATTGTTCAAGAAAAGTATTATTTTGCGGTGCTATAATCCAGTTACAAGATAAGAAATGGCTTATGAAACAAGCCATGAAATACGCGCGGATTTAAAAATAATAAGTAACAACAATAAAGGGGTCTCATAAGAAAGGAGAAGGTTATGAAAGCTTATAAAAAGATAATAGGCACAGCTTTTGTTGCAGTGTGTCTCATTATTGTAATAGTAACATTTATTAAGGTTAAAGGGATTAATTCATCAGATAAATTAGTTCTTCAGCTGGCGCATAATCAGTCAGCAGGTTCAGAAATAGCGGATTCAATTGCTAAGGTATCGGATTTTGCTGCAAAGGAATCTGGTGATGAGATAGATATTAAAATATTTGCCAGTGGTGTTCTTGGTACAGAAAAAGAAGAAATAGAGATGGTTAAGGCTGGAATTATTGATATGGCAAAAGTAAGCTCTAACACATTAGGTCAGTTTGATGACAGATATGCAATATTTGCAATTCCTTATCTGTTTAAGAATCAGGAGCATTATTATAATGCAATGGAGAATAGTGAAGCAGTTAAAGAATTATTTGCTGATACAGCAGATGATGGATATATAGCTGTTGGATATTATGCTAATGGTGCAAGAAATTTCTATCTTAAAGATGATGTTCCAGTTACAGATACATCAGTTCTTAGTGGAAAGAAAATTCGTTCAATGCCAAGTTCAACATCAATGGATATGATTGAGAAAATGGGAGGAACACCGGTTCCTATGGCTGCATCAGAGACATATGCGTCATTACAGCAGGGTGTTGTTGATGGAGCAGAGAACACAGAACTTGCTCTTACTGTTGATGGACATGAAGATCTTGTTAAGTCTTATACATATACAGAGCATCAGTTTTCACCAGATATATTCATTATAAGTACTAAGACATGGAACAAGATGTCAGAGAAACAGAGACAGAGTCTTATAAAAGCACTTGAGGAAACAAATGATAACTTTAAGAGTCTTTATAATGGAATGATGGAGGATGCCATTGAACATGCAGAAAGTAAAGGCGTGCATGTATATAAGGATATAGATAAGACACCATTTATTGAGGCAGTACAGCCAATACATGCCAACTTCTATAACAAGGGCGAAGCATATAAGAAGCTATATGATGACATTCAGAAATATGCAGATTAATGCATATAAGCCCATGGTTTGCAGGAAGAAAGGAGAAAAGCATGAAGTATTTGAATAAAGTAGTTGAAATAATATTAGAGGTGCTTGTAGCCGGTATGGTACTTGGGTGCTGCTGGCAGGTAATTACAAGATTTGTGTTACATAATCCAAGCAAATATACAGAGGAATTATTAAGATATATGCTCATATGGCTGACAATGATGGGAGTTCCTTACGCATATGGACAAAACAGTCATCTGGCTATCAATCTTATAGTTAAGAAGTTCAAGCCAAAGAATGAAACGCTTGCTCAGATTGCAATAGATGTGCTTATTATGATTTTAAGTGTTTCAGTAATGATTATTGGTGGAATTATGGTTACTGCTAATGCAGCAGGACAGCTCTCACCAGCTATGCAGATTCCTATGCAGGTCTATTATGTATGTGTTCCGGTATGTGGAATTCTCATGGTTATTTACGGAGTGTTTAAGATTGTAGATCATATTAAGAAATTAAGACAGAATTAAGATTGAATAATGCATATATATGCAGAAGGAGGCAATATGGAAATACAGGCAGCAATTGTATTGATAATAGTATTCTTTTTATTACTGGCATTTAGTGTTCCAGTATCATTCAGTATTATATCAGCATCACTTGTTACATTAATTATGTTTCTTACACCACATTTTGGTGTGTTTATATCAGCTCAGAAAATGGTTACAGGTATTGACAGCTTCACATTACTTGCAGTTCCGTTCTTTGTACTTGCAGGTCTGTTAATGAGTAATGGGGGTATAGCCAAAAGGCTTATTAATCTGGCAATGCTTGTTTTAGGTAAGGTTCCAGGTTCTTTAGCAATGACTAACATTGCAGGTAACGCAATGTTTGGTTCTATATCAGGCTCGGGTATTGCAGCAGCAACAGCAATTGGTGGTGTTATGCAGCCACTTGAGGATGAACAGGGATATGACAGGGCATTTTCAGCAGCAGCAAATGTTGCTTCAGCACCAGTAGGACAGTTAATTCCACCAACAGCTTCATTCATTGTATTTTCAGCAGCAAGTGGTGGAGTTTCAGTTGCAGCATTACTTATGGCTGGCTGGATTCCGGGATTATTATGGGCATTACTGTGTATGGTAGTTGCTTTCGTATATGGAAAAAAGCATGGATATGTAATCAAGAGAGATCATCTTACAGCTAAGGTTGTATTAAAGACAATCTGGGATGCTATACCAAGTCTTTTCCTCATTGTAATTATTATTGGTGGTATATTATCAGGATATTTTACTCCGACAGAAGCATCTGGTGTAGCTGTTGTGTATGCATTTATACTGGCTGTGTTTGTTTATAAGAGCATTAAGATTAAAGATATTCCAAGAATTTTAAAAGAAACAGCAGTTATGACAGCAATTGTTATGCTTATAATAGGAGCTTCATCAGTATTGTCATTCGTATTATCATTCACAGGTCTTCCACAGGCTATAAGTGCAGCATTACTTGGTGTGTCTGATAATAAGATTGTTATTCTGTTAATTATTAACCTGATACTTCTGATTGTAGGAACATTTATGGATATGGCTCCGGCGTTACTTATATTCACACCTATATTCCTTCCGGTAGTTAAGGCTTTAGGTATGAATCCTATTCAGTTTGGTGTAATGATGGTTATGAACCTTTCAATTGGAACAATTACACCACCTGTAGGAAGCGTATTATTTGTAGGTTGTAGTATATCGCATCTTCAGGTAGAAGAGGTAATTAAGAAACTGATACCATTCTTTGTAGCAATTTTGGCCGCACTTCTTTTTGTAACATTTGTACCACAGCTTAGTATGTGGCTGCCAACAGTATTTGGATTGTTGGGATAAAAATAAGATAAAAACGGAGGACATATATATGAACAATAAAAAACCTGACAAGAAAGAAATTGAGAATAAGCTTAATCTTGTAATTGATAAGCTTATGAATCTTGGCAGACCTGATAATGATGAAGAACTGGAAAAAGGCGGCGAGTCTATTGGCTTCTTTAAAAGAGACTTTGGAATTAAAGAGTGGGACTGGCCACAGGGGGTCGGTTTATATGGATTGCTTAAGATAATGCAGATTAATGGCAATGATGAGTATAGAGAATTTCTTTACAAATGGTTTAAAGAAAATATAGCAGAAGGTCTTCCATCAAAGAATATTAACACAACAACACCGTTACTTACTCTTGTTGAGTTAAATAATTATTACAATGATACACAGTTCGAAGAACTGTGTATCAAATGGGCAGAGTGGCTTATGAACTGCCTTCCAAGAACAAAGGAACGTGGATTCCAGCATGTCACAAGTGCTAATGGTGACAGACAGGGAGTAAGACTCAATGAGAATGAAATGTGGATAGATACTCTGTTTATGACAGTTTTATTCCTTAATAAAATGGGTCAGAAGTATAATCGTCAGGATTGGATAAACGAGTCAATACATCAGGTACTTATGCATATAAAGTATCTTTGCGACAACAAGACAGGATTGTTTTATCATGGCTGGACATTTAATGAAATGAACAATTTTGGTGGTATATTCTGGTGCAGAGGAAATAGCTGGTTCACATTAGGAATTCTTGATTATGTTGATATGTTTAAGGGAACACTTAACAGTGGTGTTAAAGAGATAATAATAGATGCTTATAAAGCCCAGACAGCTGCTCTTAAGAAGCTGCAGAGTAAAAGCGGATTATGGCATACAGTACTTACAGATCCATCAAGTTATGAAGAAGTATCCGGAAGTGCTGCAATTACAGCCGGTATATTAAAGGGAATCAGAATGGGAATACTTGATGATTCTTATATAGATGTTGCTGACAAAGCGATAAATGCAATACTTAAAAATATTGATTCAGACGGAACAGTGCTTAATGTATCTGGAGGAACTGGTATGGGATATGATGCAGAGCATTATAAGAACATACTTATAGCACCTATGGCATATGGACAGTCACTTACAATACTGGCTTTAGTGGAGGCATTACAGAATGATAAGAAAAGCATTTAAAATGTATCTTAAAGCTGGATCTGCTGATGAATATGAAAAGCGTCACAACGAGTTATGGCCTGAAATGAAGGCAATGATACACGAATATGGCGGACATGATTATTCTATATTTCTAGATGATGAAACTAATATATTATATGGATATATAGAGATTGAAGATGAAGAAAAGTGGGCACAGTCAGCAGATACGGAAATTAACAGGAAGTGGTGGAAATATATGGCACCTCTTATGAAGGTTAATGCAGACGACAGTCCTGTGAGTGATGATTTAAGGTGTGTTTTTCATCTTGATTAATACATGAATTTAAGACAGGGGGTAAGATTGTATGAAACCGGTATATTACCTTGCCGTTGATATTGGGGCTTCAAGTGGAAGACATATTCTTGCATCTATGGACAATGGCAGAATGACAATAGAAGAGGTATATCGTTTTGATAATGGCATGATTAATAATAATGGCAATAAGTTATGGGATGTTGACAGCTTGTTTGCCAATATTATTGAAGGAATGAAAAAATGTAAAGAACTCGGAAAAATTCCAGTAAGCATGTCGATTGACACATGGGCTGTTGATTATGTCCTTCTTGATGATAACGACAAATGTATAGGAAATGTATATGGATACAGGGATGAACGTACAGATGGAATGGATGAAGAAGTTTATAAGGTGATATCCGAAAAAGAATTATACAAGAGAACAGGTATTCAGAAACAGAAGTTTAATACAATTTACCAGCTCATGTCAGACAAATTTATAAGACCTGAACAGTTAAAGGAAGCGAAGACATTTATTATGCTTCCAGATTATTTTCAGTTTCTTCTTACGGGTGTTAAAGCATCGGAATATACCAATGCAACATCAACACAGCTTGTTAATCCGGAAACTAAACAATGGGATTATGAACTGATTGATATGCTTGGAATCAACAGAAATATGTTTATGGAGCTTAAGCAGCCGGGAACAATACTGGGAGAATTAACTGATGGTATTAAGAAGATTGTTGGATACAATACAAGGGTTGTTATGTGTGCAAGTCATGATACTGCATCCGCAGTTATGGCTGTTCCAACAGTAGCGGATAATGTTTTGTACCTAAGTTCCGGAACATGGTCGCTGATGGGGACAGAACTTCTAAAGGCAAGATGTGATGAGAAAAGCCAGGTATGTAATTTTACCAATGAAGGTGGATACGATTATAGATTTAGATATTTGAAGAATATTATGGGACTCTGGATTATACAATCTGTAAGGCATGAATTTGGAGACAGATATACATTTGCAGAGCTTTGTAAGGAAGCAGAGGAGACAGACTATATAACATCAAGGATAGATGTTAATAATAAATGCTTTCTTGCACCAGAGAATATGACGGAGGCAATCAAATCATACTGCAATAATAATAATTTGATTATACCTGACACAGCCGGAGAGATTGCAGCAGTTGTATATAAGAGTCTGGCTGACAGTTATGCAGATACAGTTATGCAGATAGAAAAGAATCTTGATATTACATATGATGCAATATATGTAATAGGTGGAGGTGCTAATGCTGGATATCTTAATCAGCTTACAGCTGATTCGACTGGGAAAACAGTTGTAGCAGGACCAGCAGAGGCCACTGCTATTGGAAATATTATGGCACAGATGATAGCAGATAGTGTGTTTCAGAATTTGAAGGAAGCAAGAGCGTGTGTAAGAGATTCCTTTGATATTAAACGATTTGAGCAGAAAAGATAATATATTTAAGATTATATAAGGAGGATAATGCTATATATGACTAATGAACGATATGAATCAGCAAGGAATATATATAAGAGTATAGGAGTTGATACTGAGGCTGCATTAGAAAGATTAAAGAATGTACCGGTATCAATGCATTGCTGGCAGGGAGATGATGTAATTGGTTTTGACAGCAGAGAAAGTCTGTCAGGTGGTATACAGACTACTGGAAATTATCCGGGAAGAGCAGCTACTCCTGAGCAGCTTATGCAGGATATAAGCAAAGTATTGACACTTGTACCTGGAAAGAAGAAGCTAAACCTTCATGCCAGTTATGCCATTATAGATGACGGTTCAGACAGGGATTCAATTAAACCAAAACATTTTACCAGATGGGTAGAATTTGCTAAGAAGTACAATATGGGAATTGATTTTAATCCTACATTTTTTTCACATAAAATGGTCAAAGATGGACTTACATTATCCTCACCAGATGAAGAAGTAAGAAAATTCTGGATTGAACATGGCAAAAGATGTATTGAGATATCAGAATATTTTGCTAATGAAACAGGTCAGCCATGTCTCATTGTCTAAGGGTTATTTCTGGGACAGTCTATCCGACTGTCTCAGATAACCCTTTTTCTTTTGCCTCACGTTCCGCCTTTTCACGCTCATATTTGCGGCGCATATAGGTACGATTCCATGCACGCTTACGGCGTTTGCGGTCTTCTTCTTTTAGCTGTTCAGGAGTAAGCTCCGGCATTGGAACATCCAGCTTTCCTACATACTTGAGATAAATATCAATCTGCTGGATTCTGTCACCGGAAGATTTGTCCGCTTCGTGTACCACGATTTTATCAACAAATTCATGGATCATAGGAGTAGTAAGTTCTGTAAAATCTGTGTATCGGTGTACCAGTTCAATAAACTTATCTACATTATCAG
>CAMDYG010000055.1 GCA_945910225.1 uncultured Eubacterium sp.
ACCTGAACTGCATCGTAACCGTCGTTTTCTACAGTCTTAACTTGTGTAACAACACAAGGACCAGCCTGAAGAACAGTTACAGGTGTTAAAACACCGTCTTCGTTGAAGATTTGAGTCATTCCGACTTTTGTAGCTAAAATTGCCTTCTTCATTGATTTTCCTCCTGTTTAATCTACAGCGGACAAGATGATGTGTCCTGCAAACTAATGCCGGGCGCCAGTGGCATACACAGCGCATCCTGTCATCCTAGAACAGCTAATATAAGTGGAACCTGCACCACTGTGCAACCTTATGTAAGGTCTTGTTACTTCTATATTAAACCCTTAGGATTATTGCTTTAATAATGAAAAATTTCAGATAATGATTAGTTCATTACCTTAAGGTTGATGAATACACCAGCTGGCATCTCTAACTTAGATAATGCATCTACAGTCTTCTGAGATGGTGATAATACATCGATAAGTCTCTTATGAGTTCTCTGCTCGAACTGCTCTCTTGAATACTTGTACTTGTGAACAGCTCTAAGAATAGTAACAACTTCCTTCTTTGTTGGAAGAGGTACCGGACCACTTACCTGTGCTCCTGTCTTCTTAGCAGTTTCGATGATTTTCTTAGCTGACTGATCAATCAACTGATGATCGTAAGCCTTCAGAGTAATTCTGATTACCTGATTTGCCATAAAAAAAGTCGCCTCCTTCGCACTTTATTGTTTAAGTACGACAAGCGGTGACTGTACACACTCCCACGCGTATCACATAGTCTCATTCATAATTCGACCCACGCGCGTCATTTCTGCGGATTGCAGATGATTTTGGTACAGTGACTTGTCGCCAGTTTCTTCGCCGGAGAATATCTCCAGCATTGACATTCGCTCCACGGAAAACCTGCTTTATTCAAGCAGCAACCTCACGCTTCACAGCTATCAATGTCACAGCAAGTATTAATATACACTACTCTTAATATAAAATCAACAATTAAAATTGTTTTTTTTTAAGAACAAAAGAGACCCGTGATATTACTCACGAGCCTCTGTAATCTTTCTGTTATCTATCTTAGAAATAAATTCCTAAATAAACTGAACTCATCTTCCACTTGCCATTCTCATACTTATAGTATACATATGAAGAGCTGTTAGAGTTAGTCTTATCATAGCTCTTTGATTCATTGTTATACTTATATGTATATGAATATCCAATCTTGAATGATACCTTAACTGTTGGACAGCCATCTTTAGAATCTACTCTGTATGTAGTATCTGATAATGACGCATTAAATGTTGTAATCTTAAAGTTACTGATCTGCTTATATGTTGGATTAAAGTCATCTACAAGATCCTTATACTCAGACTTAACAGATGATGGATCAGAAGAAATAACCTTATCACTTACTGAAGAGAAATCGCTCTTCTTCTGAGCTGCACTTATTAACGCATTAACATCTTCTTTTGCCTGATCTTTAAGTGAGTCAACCTTATCGCTTGAGAACTTAATGTCATATGAGCTTACAGATGTTGAGAACTCATCATATGACGGATAAATAGTTTCTGTATATTCCTCTATGAAATCACTAGTTACCTTGATTTCATTAGAACCATTAAATAAATATGGAATCTTATATACATCATAACTCGAACTCTTATCTGTTGCAGCAGCATCCTTATATGACTCATTTACCTCAACTCCGTTAACTGAAAGAGTAAGTCCCTTAGGAACGCTGATCTGGCAATCCTTAACAGTAACACCCTCTGTGCTTACTTTGTATTGTTTGAAGAATAACATGTAATGCTTATTAGTTACTGTAAGTAATAAATCTTCTGTCTCTGCCCCAGTTGCTGTTGTATACATTACATTAACAGCCTTGTTTCCTGGAAGTCTTCCTACTGATGAGTAACCATCTGTAACCTTAACCTTGCCAACCTTCTGTCCCTTAGCATCAGCATGTACTGTTACGAATGCATCCTTAGTAAGGAATTCACTGTCTGGAAGCTTAATGAGTGAATATGCTGTAGACCAGTCGCACTCTTCAACTGCTCTTACATACTTCTCAGCTGTCTTCTTATAATTAGTTACGCTGCTTCCTACACAAAGGAAAACAATAAATGCTATAATAACTGCCGCAATTGCTGATGAAATTATAACAAGCTTCTTAGTTACCTTAAATGGTAATTTAAATGACTTAGCTCCAGCTGGTGCTACCTGCTGCTCTGTTGTATATGTTAAATGTGGTTCTCCATATACTGGCTGTCCATCAACTGGCTGCTGTGCATATGCACCCTGTGCCTGATTATCAGCCTGGGCAACTGGTGTTTCTTTAACTGGTGCCTGAGCAGCTGGTGCTTCTGGCTGTGCCTGATTCGCATCGACTGTAAGCGATGTTCCGCAATTTGCGCAAAATGCTGCGCCTTCTTCATTGTTTGTTCCACAATTAGGACAAAACATAAGTAATCCTCCCTCATATAATCAATATAGTAAATCATAATTGATAATACCATATTAATCCAAAACTTTCAACATCATAACTTGTCTGATTTCTGCTTTTCAATCCTGTCTGCAAGATCATTAAGATATTCCCAGCGTTCCATCTTTTCTTCAAGCTGTTTTTCTAATTCATCTTTTTCCTTTGTAAGTTCGGCGAGCTTAGAATAAGATGTTGCATTCTTTATAATCTCGTCATCAAGTTCTGCAATTCTGTTCTCCAGCTTTTCAATATCATCATCTATTGTCTCATATTCTTTTTGTTCCATATAAGTGAACTTGAGCTTATCCTCATGATTATTATATGCTGTTTTTTTATTCTGCATCTCCGGACTCTTTATTTTACCATTTGATGGATCAGAATTATATGATGACACATTATATATAGAAGAAACACATTTTTCTCTATAGTCTGTATAGCCACCCTCGTACTGCGTAAGATGGCCTCCTGCCTCAAATGCAAATATTCTGTCCACCACCCTGTCCAGGAAATACCTGTCATGCGAAACTGTAATTACAATCCCCGCAAATCTGTCAAGATATTCCTCAAGAATTTCCAGTGTTTCAATATCAAGGTCATTTGTTGGCTCATCAAGAATAAGCACATTAGGCGCACTCATAAGAACACTTAAAAGATACAGTCTCCTCTTCTCCCCACCGGAAAGCTTGCTAATAGGAGTCCATTGCTGTTTTGGTGTAAAAAGAAACTTTTCACACATCTGTGATGCTGTTGCTTTGCCATCAGCTGTTGTAACATACTCTCCTATACTTCTTACAAATTCAAGCACAGTTAAACTATCATCAAGCGGTTCATTTTCCTGCATAAAATATCCGATTCTCACAGTTTCTCCAACTTCAACACTACCACTGTCCGGCTTAAGCTGCCCTGCAATAATCTTCATCAAAGTAGACTTTCCACAACCATTATCACCAACAATACCAATTCTGTCATCTCTTAGAAAAATGTATGTGAAATCATCAATTATCTTACGTTCCCCAAAGCTTTTACAAATGTTTCGGAGTTCAACAGTTTTTCTTCCAAGCCTGCTGCTCACAGAATTCATATCCATGAGCTGCTTGTCAAACCTTGCTCTTGCCTGCTTTGAGGCCTCTTTCATATCTTCAAATCTGTCAATTCGTGCCTGCTGCTTAGTAGAACGGGCCTGACATCCCCTTCTTATCCACGCAAGTTCCTTTCTTAATATGTTCTGCCTTTTAGCTTCTGTAGCCCTCTCCATATCCTCCCGCTGAGTCTTAAGTTCAAGAAAGCCAGAATAATTCGTATCGTAGCTGTACAAAGAAGCCTTATCCAGCTCAACAATCCTGTTTGTTACATTATCAAGGAAATATCTGTCATGAGTAACCATGATAAGCTCTCCCTTAAAATTCTTAATAAACTGTTCAAGCCATAAAACCATATCATTATCAAGGTGGTTAGTCGGCTCATCAAGAATAAGAAGTCTTGCCGGTTCAACAAGAGTTCTTACAAGCGCAGCCCTCTTCTTCTGCCCACCAGACAAAATGTTCATCATAGCATCATGATTCTTTATTCCAAGCTTGTTAAGAATCTCTTTTGCTTTCGGCTGACTGTCCGCATGCTTTCCCCGCATGACATATTCAAGTACATTTTCATTATCATAATACATTGGTGTCTGTGCAAGATACGCAAGTTCAATTCCCTTACCCTTGACAACCTGACCCTCATCTGGTTCTTCAATGCCTGCAATAATCTTTAAAAGAGTAGACTTGCCTGTTCCATTCACACCTATAAGCCCAATCTTATCGCCGCTATTGATTCCCAGACTTATATTATTAAAAAGTTCCTTTTCTCCATAGGTCTTGCTGACCTTCTCAACATTTAATATATTCACATTGATCTCCATTATATAAATTATTTATCATCATCTGAAAGATTATAGAAATTTTTAAGTTTCTGTGCAAGCTCCGGATCTCTTTTCTTCAAATGTTCAAAATGCTTTCTCTTCTGCTCCATCATATGCTCATATGCATACGGATTGTGCATCTTCACCCTGGCAAGCATTTCCTTTCTGTGTTCCTTAAGCATATGAATTGCATCTGGATTAATCTGAGACAGCTTTTTCTCAACAATAACACGACGCTCATCAATTCTCTTCTCAATATCATCAATATCAAGATTAGGATATTTCTTATCGTCAAACAAATGCATCTCAAGTCGCTCAAGCAGTTCATCTTCATCAAAAAGTCCGATTCTTCCCCATGCAGAATGCTTCTCTGCATCTACAATAACATTTTCCTCATCCTTCTTGACACTGCCAATCTCTGCTGCCATCTCTGCTGCCATCTTCTCAAGCCATTCATCAGCATCTGCGCCAAATGCCCACTCAATCTCAGCAAGTCTCTCATTATCCTCATGCGCCTCACCTGAATCCACCTGTACATTTTCGCTCTCCTCAACCGGATAAGGTCTGTCAAGTCCTGCATCTCTTAATGCAAGTGGAATTGTTCTTCTTACAACGCCCTTTTCAACAAGTTCTCCTGCTCCCAGCTCTCTTAACTGGTCATTGAGTGTGTGTGCATGTTCCGTAATATAAAGTCTTATATTCTTCTTTTCTAACGCTTTATATAAAGACATAAGCCTGTCAACCGCCGTTACATCAATAGAACCGACTCCCCCGGCATCTACAATCACCCATTTAGTATCTTCATCAACATTTTTCTCTATATCTTCAACAAATGTATTAATATTGGCAAAGAAAAGTTCCCCATTAAATCTGTATATAACTGCACCTTTTATCTTCTTGACATTGCGGTATCTGTTTAGACTGTAGAAACCTTCCTGTCCAGGTATCACACCAAGAAAAGCTCTTGGTGGTTCAACTGCTTTGACAATAACAGCAATGAATGAAAGAATCACTCCGATTACAACTCCGTATATTGTTCCAAATAACAGAACCCCTAAGAATGCACCTACAAATATTGCAAACTCCGTATGGTCTGTTTTCCATAGCTTAGCCGCAAGTCCAAATTCAGTAATTCCAATCAGTGCCGCAACAACAATTCCAGTAAGTACCGGCACAGGAAGATACTCAAGAACTGGTGTACCAAAAAGCACTATAAGAAGCATTGTCAGTGAAGCTGTAATTGACATAACCTGTGATTTACAGCCAAACTGGTCTGCAATTCCTGTTCTTGATACACTTCCATTAAGAGGACAGCCGCCAATTACAGCAGAAGCTGCATTTGCAGCAGCATAAGACAGAATCTCCCTGTTATTGCTGACCTTATAGCCATATTTGTTAGCATAATTATTCGTTGCAAGCAGTGTCTGTGCCATTACAACTCCTGCCACAGACAATCCAAGAAGTATAATCTCTGATGAGTTCTTAAGTACAACTGACATATCAGGAAGCGACAACCCCGGAAGCCCCTTCTCAACATGTGGAAGAAGCTTAACACCAAATCTGTCAATGTGGAAAATTGCAGTTGCAAGTGCTCCAAGCACCATTAAAAGAACAGACATCGGGAACTTGGGAATAAACTTCTTTGCAACAAGTATAATCACAACAGTCCCTGCTCCAAGTACCGCTGACAACAGATTAAATGATTTCATCTCCCCGGCTATATGTATAAGAAGCTTTATTGCCTCGCCTGTCCCAGCATTGCCTCCAAAAAGCTTTGCCGCCTGCATAAGAATTATTGTCACTCCGATACCACTTATAAATCCTCCCATTACTGGTGTTGATATGTAATTGACAATCCTGCCCGCTTTAATAAAAAAGAAAAACAGTAACCATAATGCTGCGACTAAAGTTATTGCCGGAACCACTGCTTTGGCCTCATCAGACCCGGACGCTATGCCAAGAGTTGCAAGAGTTCCTCCAACAAGCGCTGCCGGAGTAGCATCTACCCCAAATACGAACTGCGGCGAAGATGTTATAAGCCCATATATAAGCACTGGCAGAATAGAGCAGTACAGACCATACACTGCAGGTAGTCCCGCAATCTGCGCATATCCCATCGAAATAGGAATAGACACAAGTGCAACAATTATTCCTGAAACAATATCTTTCTGTATATTCTTCAAACTAACATTTTTCAATATGCATCGCCCCTTAATAAACATTCATTAGCTTTCCAATAGAGATATATTAACACAAAACCTTCTTATTCAAAACATTTTTGCATGATTGCAGTTATTAATATTTTCGTATATAATTATTTATTGGCAAATGCGGTACTAATCCGCAACACATTTATATAGAAAAGGATACTAATTATGTTTATAGCTGATAACTGGAAAGATTATGAAGTAATAGATACATCTAAGGGCGAAAAGCTTGAGCGCTGGGGAAAATATATCCTCGTGCGTCCAGACCCACAGGTAATATGGGACACGCCTAAGAAAGAGCGTGGCTGGAAGAATATGAACGGACATTATCACAGAAGTTCTAAAGGCGGCGGAGAATGGGAATTCTTCGATCTTCCACAGCAGTGGCAGATTCACTATAACAGTCCTTCATTTGATCAGGAGCTGACATTCAACTTAAAGCCATTCAGCTTCAAGCACACGGGTATATTCCCTGAGCAGGCTGCTAACTGGGACTGGTTTGGAAAAATAATCTCTGATGCTAAGAAAAAACGCGGTAATGAACCAGTCAAAGTTCTTAATCTGTTTGCTTATACTGGTGGCGCAACATTAGCATGTGCTGCTGCTGGCGCTAATGTTACTCACGTCGATGCTTCTAAAGGTATAGTTGCATGGGCTAAAGAAAATGCCCAGTCATCAGGTCTTATCGACAAACCTATCCGCTGGATAGTTGATGATTGCGTCAAGTTTGTAGAACGAGAGATAAGAAGAGGCAATCACTATGATGCTATTATAATGGATCCACCTTCATATGGCCGTGGACCTAAAGGTGAAATCTGGAAAATAGAAGAAGCCATACACCCGCTTGTTAAGCTTTGTGCACAGCTTCTTTCTGATGAACCGCTCTTTTTCCTTATCAATTCATACACAACAGGACTCCAGCCAGCTGTACTTACTTACATGTTAAGTACTGAGCTTAAAAGTTTCGGTGGACACTGTGACTCTCAGGAAGTTGGTCTTCCTGTTTCAAGTAATGGACTTGTCCTTCCATGTGGTGCTTCCGGCCGCTGGATGAAATAACTAATATACAACACCATCAAGTGACGGCGATTCTTCGCCGTCATTGCTTATTCTTATCACAAGATGATTAGGCAGGCATGTAATCGGCATTACAGAATCAGATATATATCCCATATGCACACACAGCTTGTCAGGACAGCTTGCATCAGATATCTTTATCTTCCCCTCCTCTACACAGATATCATTATAATCCCCATCTTTATATTCAATCCTGAATGTATATGGATTCTTTACCCCGCTTAAACGCACTGTTTTAAGCAGCTCATTATCCCTGTAGATATATGCTGTCTTTCCTCCTACATCATTTTTATTTTTCATATATATAATTGAAACTGCACTTGCGGCAACAAGAACAACAATCAACGCCACAATTGCCATAACTCTTTTTTTCACTATATCCTCCATTTCTAAGAACATTTAATGTGTGCCATGCATTTACATATCCTGCATTGTAAGTTTTTTAGGAATATATTTATCTGCAAAAAAACACACAAGTCCCGTAAACAGTCCTGTAATAACTCCACTTATAACAAGAAACGGAAGATATGCAAATATTCCTGATAACCTCAGAATAAAAAAGGCTGCAAGAATCTGTCCCGCATTATGTGAAACAGCCCCAAGTATTCCTGTCAGAAATATATACTGTCCCCTAAGTATTTTGTTTACAACTGCCATAACGATAAGGCACAGAAATCCCCCACTCACACTGTATATAAATGATACTGCCTGTCCTGTAAATATTGTTGCAAGTATTATTCTCATAGTAAGCACTATCGCCGCATCACTGACCCTGAATCTTTTTAACACAAAAAGTGTTACAATATTGGCAAGTCCTAATTTAACCCCCGGAATCGGAACCATCACAGGTATCGCTGACTCAACTACAAATATTGTCAGTGCAATTGTCGTAAGCAGCGCAAGTGTAGTTAACCTCTTAACATTAAATGTTTTCTTCATTCCTGCCTCCACATAGATATTACCTATGCATTTTAACAGACAATTCATTTTAAGACAATAATCCGTTAAATTAATTCAAATTCATTCAAAATCAGTTTGACAGTCCGTAAAAATATAGTATAATCATTTGGCTTTATAAATATACGAAAGTGAGGAAAATCTATGGTTAAAGACATGACAAATGGTTCGCCATCCAGGCACATACTTGGGTTCGCAGTGCCAATGCTGCTCGGAATGTTGTTTCAGCAGTTCTATAATCTCGTTGATACAATTATCGTCGGAAAAACTCTTGGCGTAGAAGCTCTTGCCGGAGTCGGCGCAACAGGTTCAATTAATTTCATGATAATCGGGTTCTGCATGGGTGTATGCAATGGATTTGTAATCCCTGTAGCCCAGTGTTTCGGTGCCAGAAAGCCATCAGACCTTAGAAAATATGTATTTAACGGCTACATATGCAGTATTGTATTTGCCATAGTACTTACCCTTGCATCAGTCATATTCTGCAGGAAAATACTTATCGTAATGAACACGCCTGCCGATATTATTAATCACGCATATAATTACATTGTTGTAATATTTATCGGAATACCAACAGTATTCTTATATAACATGGTTTCAGGTGTTATCCGCTCACTTGGTGACAGTAAAACTCCGGTAGTTTTCCTTGTATTTTCTTCTATAATAAATGTTGCTCTGGATTTCTTCCTTATCCTTGTATGTAAAATGGGAGTTGCCGGAGCCGGATGGGCAACTGTGACATCACAGCTGGTTTCCGGACTTACATGTCTTATATATATGTATAAGAAATACGATATACTGAAAGGTAACAAATCAGAAAAAGTACTTGATAAAAGATTCATCACTAATCTATGCATGAATGGTGTACCCATGGGACTTCAGTACTCAATCACAGCAATTGGAAGCACAATTCTCCAGGCTGCCGTTAACACTCTTGGATCCACATATGTTGCTGCAATGACTGCAGGTTCCAAAATGTTTAACTTTACCTGTTGTCCTTTTGATGCGCTTGGTTCAACAATGGCTACATACGCAGGTCAGAATGTTGGCGCAGCCAAAATCATACGACTTGGGCAGGGCGTCCGTTCTGCCATGATTATAGGTTCAATCTATAGTATTATATCCTTAATAGCTTTGTATTTTACTACCGATTACATTGCCCTATTATTTGTTAATGCATCAGAAACAACAATTATTGCCCTTACACGACAGTTTATACTTGCTTCTGCCTGCTTTTACATCCCGCTTACAGGAGTCAACGTCGTACGATTCTGCATACAAGGTATGGGCTTCTCTGTATTTGCAATATCTGCCGGAATACTCGAAATGATTGGACGTGCGTTTGCTGCAATAATACTTATTCCAAATATTGGCTTTATGGGGGCATGTCTTGCTTCCCCAATAGCCTGGATTGCTGCTGATGCATTTCTTTTCCCCGCATTTATTCACTGTTCTAAAAAACTTGCCAGACGGCATGCATAAATTAACAGCCCCTCAATTACATTCATATAGTAATTATGAGGGGCCGCTTTTTATTTAATATATTATTTCATGACAAGCACAGCCTGTCTGTTAAGTTCTTCATATCTTGTCCTGAATGTTTCCATATCTCTTGTCACAATACCTGCCATTGGATCAGAAACATATACCACTCCTGCATCATAATCATAACCTATAACAACTACACAATGTTCCTGTGATCTCCATGTTAATGTTTCTCCATCTGCATCATATTCATATGATTCATATGAAGGAAGCATCCCCATTGTATTCCACACTATCATAGGTAACCCTTTAGATACATACTCAAAAACTTCATCCAGATCCATTCCACTCACATTTTCCACAACCATATCTGCCGAATTATTATCAAAATATTTCTTTGCCGCATCGGCTATAGGCTGTGACATACACCCAAAGCCATGCTCAGATCTTGGGTTTCCAAGAAACATTTTATAAAAGCTTCCACTTCCTTTTTCAAGATAGTCATCAGCCATAACTTCCTTGTCAACATCATATCCATAATAATTAAGCACTGATGTCAATGAAGTTATCTCACACCCTGTTGGAAGTTCAGGATACTGTCCAAGCCATTCAAAATCTTCAATTCTATAACTGTTTGCCACTATTGTTTCATTCTCTGTAACTATCTCTGTCTCATCAGCACCCACATTTTCTGATTCGTCTGATACTTCTGATTCATCATCCACCTCATAATCATATATTTGTGTATACATAAGCTCATCAGAAACATTCTGTTCTAAATCCCCTTCTGCTAAAGGAGTTGCGCTCTTTACATTCAGGACTGTCATTATATCATCATAATTTCCCTGTTTATAATTCACATACACAATGACTGCAGTTGCCATAATCATAACAACAAATGCGGTAATTAATACTTTTGTTACTGTAATCTGCCTTCTGGCATGTTCCCTGTTATACCTTTTAATCCCATATCTGCTCATATTCCCGCCAATTTTGACCTTTCGTTAGTACCGCTAAATAGTTCCCTCTATTTTTATATACGAAACTAACTTAAAATCAGTTTAAAATATAAGCCATAATTTATGTCTGAGTTTGCATCTGATAGATTAATACAATCGTATTATCTGGCAGTTATCTGTCATTCCATCCCAGAATTTTTCTAATGGAGTATTCCTGAATTTCGCTATAATGCTGCAATTCATGGCTCCATGACCAACTATAAGTATATCTTTACCTTCATTTATCTGTGGCATAACCACATTGTCTATAAACTCTCCTGTTCTTGCAAAAAGCTCATCAAAGCTTTCTCCTCCATCAACTGTCACATACGCTTCTGGTTTTTTAAAAAGAGTATTAATCGGACAATTCTTTATTTCAAATGAATTCTCTATCCCTTCATAGATCCCAAATCCCATCTCAATAAGCCTGTCATCTGTATACACAGGAACATTTCTTTCCCGCAGAAATATGTCCGCCGTTTCCTTTGCTCTTACTAAAGGAGATGAATAACATATATCAAAATGTATATCTCTATATTGTTTGCCAGCCTCTTCAGCCATCATTCTCCCCTCATCATTAAGTGGTATGTCTGTCCTGCCCTGCAGTTTATGTCTTACATTCCAGTCTGTTTTACCATGACGCATAATATATAACATATCTTAACCTCCATTCCATTTCCCTATGCCTGTTACAGTTATTCTCTAAATTCATACAAATGCAACAAAAAAACAGTCCCTTATGCATGCACAATAGGGACTGTTCCTTATCGTCTTTTAGACGGCTATATCATTGCTTTCGCGCAGATTACTCGATGATTGTTGCAACAGCACCAGAACCAACTGTTCTACCACCCTCACGGATAGCGAAACGAAGACCCTGCTCCATAGCTACGTTATGGATAAGCTCAACTGTCATCTCTACGTTATCACCAGGCATGCACATCTCTGTACCAGCTGGAAGCTCACAAACACCAGTTACATCAGTTGTTCTGAAGTAGAACTGTGGTCTGTAGTTGTTGAAGAATGGAGTATGACGTCCACCTTCGTCCTTTGTTAATACGTAAACCTGAGCTGTAAACTTATGGTGTGGTGTGATTGAACCTGGTTTGCAGAGAACCTGTCCTCTCTGGATCTCGTCTCTCTGAACACCTCTAAGAAGTGCACCAATGTTATCACCTGGCTGAGCCTCATCAAGAAGCTTTCTGAACATCTCGATACCAGTTACAACTACCTTACGGATATCTTCATGAATACCAACGATTTCAACTTCCTCATTAACGTGGAGAACACCTCTCTCTACTCTACCAGTAGCAACTGTACCACGTCCTGTGATAGAGA
>CAMDYG010000056.1 GCA_945910225.1 uncultured Eubacterium sp.
TCTAAATATCAAGTGATTTTTATTATTTCACTTGTCTACCTAGAAGGGAGCATATAATTTCTTAGTGCGACAGCCCCTTTCTGTTATGTATTAATAAGATTATTATTATGCATTGATGTTAAGATGTCTTGGAAGACCATCTACCATGATTGGTGAAAGCTCAGCCTGAATAAGTGGTCTGATGTAGTGGATGAGATCTTCTGTTACGAAATCATCATCTGTAATCCACTCAAGTGGAACTTTCTTCTCAATGTTAGCAATCTGGTGAACATCGTTAGTCTCTGTGATGCACATATATGGATCATCTGAAACTCTCTTAAGAACAACAACCTTACCTGTCTCGCCTTCAAATGCAGCCTTAACAGCAGCACCACCAACGTTGTATGCTTCTGTGATATCTGTACGGCTTGTCATATGGGCTGCACAACGCTGAAGAGTTGAAAGCTCGATAGCACGAGTCTTGATACCAAGTTCAGCACCTATCTTGTTAGCAAGGAACTTAGCAGAACCAGCAAGCTGCTTATGACCAAATGCATCTACGAACTCTACATGCTCTGAAAGCTCGAATACATATCTTCCGTCAGCAACCTTGATACCTTCTGAAACAGCGATAACCATTGAACGGCCTTTGGCTGCAATTTCTTTAACTCTTGCCATGAAATGGTCAATGTCAAATACCTTCTCTGGAAGGTAGATAAGGTCTACACCTTCACAGTCATCACTCTTGGCAAGCGCAGCGGCTGCTGTAAGCCATCCGGCGTTACGTCCCATAATCTCTACAATAGTAACAGTAGGATAATCATATACAAGACCATCTCTGATGATTTCCTTCATAGTAGCTGCGATAAACTTGGCAGCAGAACCAAATCCTGGTGTATGGTCTGTAACAGCTAAGTCATTATCAATAGTCTTAGGTACACCCATGAACTTAATATCGCTTCCGGTTACGATTGCGTAATCAGATAACTTCTTGATAGTATCCATTGAGTCGTTGCCACCAATATAGAAGAAATACTTGATATCAAGATCATCAAGTATCTTGAAAATCTTATCAAAAGTTTCTCTGTCTTCGCTTATCTCAGGAAGCTTGTACCTGCATGAGCCAAGATAAGAAGAAGGTGTTCTCTTTAATAAATCAATATCCATTGTAGAATTAATCTTCTCTGAAAGGTCTACATACTGACCATCGAGAAGTCCCTTAATTCCGTGGAGCATACCATAAACTTTCTTAGCTCCTCTGTCTATGGCTGTCTTATATACCCCAGCAAGACTTGAGTTGATGACAGAAGTAGGCCCTCCTGACTGTCCAACTATAACATTACCATCCATATTGCATTCTCCTCCGAATCATATTCTGCATAAATAATGCATGTTATCATATGCCAAGTTTAGCACATTTTACTTAATCATACAACTTAAATGTTGAATATAACAACGCAAATGTGAAAATTGTATTATTAATATTTATATTTATGCACACACATAAGTATTTATGCTATAATTCCAGGGGAGTCAGAGAGGCAGCGCCCACAGAGGAGATGAGGATATGTCAGTAAAGATTAATTCGGATAAGGCGAAAAGCCTTCGTCCAAAATATAAAGCCAGAATAAAGAAAGAACAATATTCAAATGCAATAGACAGGATATGTAATAAATATAAGCTTGGCCACATCAGGCAGAATGAATCAGGGCGGGAATATAAAAGAAGCATGAATAAGCTTTTTTCGGATGATATAATACAGAGCATGAAGAAGTATTCGCATCATGGAAAGACAAGCCTTTTCGGACATAGTGTCCATGTTTCTTATTATAATTATCTTGTGTGCAGGAAACTGCATCTTGATGAAAAAGCTGGTGCAAAAGCCGGCTTACTGCATGATTTGTTTCTGTATGACTGGCATAAGTATTCCCCACAGAAAGGGGAGAGACTTCATGGATTTGAACATCCTACGAAGGCACTTAAGAATGCCGGGAAGTATTTTAACATAACACATAAGGAGGGGGACATGATCGCAAAGCATATGTTCCCTCTTACAATAACACCGCCAAAGTACAAGGAAACACTGGTTATTGTGCTGGTAGATAAATTTTGTAGTTTTAATGAAGTACTTGATGATTTTATACACAGAAAGTTTTGTGGCGCTAAGGATACAAGAATTAAATGGTTTGGATCTTCTAAGGGGGAGAAAAGATGAAGTATTTGAGTGAGGAGCAGAATAAATGTTTCATAGGGACGGGGGAGCGTAATAAGGCAGGAGAGAGTCTTTCTGAATTCCTTGATAAGTATGATCCTTCAAAATATCAGAATCCGTGTAATACAGTAGATACACTTGTATTTACAAAAAAGGATGGAAAGATTAAAAGACTTCTTCTTATAAAGAGAGGAAATCATCCATGTATAGGATTATGGGCATGCCCTGGTGGATTTGTTGAGTTCCGTGAGAATCTGTATGACGCAGCATTAAGAGAGCTTCATGAGGAAACAGGTCTTCATGATATAGAGGCAGAACAGCTTAAATCTTATGGGGATTATGACAGAGATCCAAGAACAAGAGTGATTACTACCGCATTTGTTGCATTGATTGAAGAAGGTAGCCAGAAAGCAAAAGCCGGGGATGATGCAAAAGAAGCAGGATGGTTTGATATAAGCGAAGAACTGGTTAGTGAAAGCCAGAAGGATAATACTGTGAGCCGGAGGTATCAGCTTAAGCTTGTCTGTGATGAGAAGAATGTAAATATTATCGCGGATGTTGAGGTTCAATACAGGAAGGGTGTCCTTAAGAACAGGACGTACAGAGTGGTTGAAGGAGGAGGCCTTGCAGCAGATCATGCAGCCATAATTCTGGAGGGATATCACAGAGTCAGGGAGGCACTAGGATAATGAGTGACAAATTGAAGAAATCGGACATAAAAAAACAGACATGGAGAGCGGGTAATATGCTCTATCCGGTCCCGGCAGTAATGGTGAGCTGTGCCAGGGAGGGAGAAAAACCTAATATAATTACTGTTGCATGGGCAGGAACTATATGTTCAGACCCAGCAATGGTTTCAATCTCTGTCAGAAAAGAGCGTTACAGCCATGACATAATAAAAGATAGCAATGAGTTCGTAATTAATCTTACAACAAGAAAGCTTGCAAGGGCGACTGATTATTGCGGAGTGAAGTCAGGAAGGGATGTTGATAAGTTTGCAGACATGCATCTTACACCAGGTAAGTCAGTTAAGGTAAATGCGCCATCAATAATGGAAAGTCCTGTAAATATCGAATGTAAAGTTAAGCAGATAATAGAGCTTGGAAGCCATGATATGTTTATAGCACAAGTACAGGCCGTTAATGTAGATGAGAGTCTGCTTGATGATAAAGGAACGCTTCATCTGGAAAATGCGGAGCTTCTGGCATATTCACATGGAAAATATTACACATTTGGAGATTATATAGGAAAATTCGGCTATTCCGTAAAGAAGTCAAGAAAATAGGGTTTACAAACAAGATATGATGTGCTAGTATAAATGTTACAAAATTGTTACAAAGATATTACAAGAAGATAACTATATATTAATACATTATATGGAGGAAATTATGGAACGCTTATCAAGATATGGTAGACGCATGAAGCTTACTCTTTTTAAGACTATGACGTATGCCTGTTTTGTCTGCATAATTGCTATTCCATTTTTATCTAAGAACTTATTAAAAACGGAAGCTAATTATTATAGTATAACTATCAATGGAAACAAGGTGGGGGCTGCCAATACAGAAGAAGAGGTTATTGTAGCACTTGCGTCAGCCCGTCAGGAACTAAGCTCACAATATGAAGAAATTGTGTACATGGATCCTGATATAGAGATTACTAAAGAAAAAAAGACAGTTGCCCAGAGAATGAGTGTTGATGAATTATCAGGGGCAATATACAGCTATATGTTTGATAATGTAATGGATGATATAGATATTCATATGGATTACACTGTCAGACTGGGCGACTTTGTTGTTACTCTTGAATCTAAAGAAGATGTAGTTTCGCTTTTTGAAAAGCTTATAGAAAAATATGATCCTAATGATGCATTTGCAGTTTCATTGGATACAATAGATGCCGCTACAGGTACTTATGGTATCAGCGTTAATGAAAGAACTAAAGAGAGTACAGCAGCTGAGATTGTTTCTTCTACAATCAGCGGAACAGCAGTTTCACAGGATGGAAATACAGTTGCTAATGGAGATGGTCTTACAGGTATATCTTTTGATGTAGATGTTGTAGTAGTTGAGGTTCCAGCTGAGAATACTGTTACTACTTCAGTGGATGATGCCTATGAGAATATAACTAAAGAGCATGCTGAAAAGACAGTCTACACTGTTGAGGCAGGTGATACCCTGTCAGTTATTGCACAGAGCAATGGACTTTCTCTTTCTGAACTGCTTGCTCTTAACACAGGATTGAATGAAGATAGTGTAATTGCGCCAGGAGATGCAATTACGATAACTGTTCCTAAGTCAGAGATATCTGTTATCACAACTTATCGGATGACTTATGAAGAGGATTATGAAGCAGATCCAATATACGAAGATGATGATACTAATTACAGAGGTACTAACACTGTTATATCAGAAGGTACTAAAGGACATCGTTCAGTTATTGCGGATGTAACATATACAAATGGTAATGAAACAGGAAGAACCTTTTCACAGGAGACAATCATTACAGAATCTGTTCCTAAGACAATTGCTGTAGGGACACTTACGCCTCCTACATACTTAAGACCATTATCTGGCGGATCATTTTCTTCAGGATATGGTTACAGATGGGGAAGCTTCCATAAAGGTGTTGACTGGTCAGTTCCGGTTGGCACAACTGTAACAGCGGCTGCAGATGGCAGGGTTACAAGAGCCGGATGGTATGCTGACTATGGTTACTGTGTTGATATAACACATAGCAATGGAACAATGACAAGATATGGACACTTAAGTTCAATCAATGTCAGTATCGGACAGAGCGTGTCTCAGGGACAGGCTATTGCAACATCAGGAAATACAGGATATTCAACAGGTCCGCATCTTCATTTCGAGATATGGGTGGGCGGTTCTCCTGTTAATCCATTAAATTATGTAAATAAAAATTAACACTTGTGATATATTAAAAAGCTGCCCTTTGAGGACAGCTTTTTGCGTGAATAATAATGTAACTAAGGGAAGAATGCGGCATATAATCTTAATAAGGGGTTAATTGCCATATTTTTTATAAAGAGAATTGCACACAAAATCTTTACAAATTAAAGTTCTGTGATATACTTTATAAGATATGACTATTATGTTTAGAGGTGCTATATGGAACAATATGTTGTCAAGGGTGGAATCCCTCTTAAGGGAAAAGTTTCCATTGGTGGCGCTAAGAATGCGGCATTAGGTATTCTTGCGGCAGCAATTATGACAGATGATACTGTAACAATTGAAAATGTACCTAATGTTAGAGACACAAGAGTTTTACTTCAGGCTATAGAGGGAATTGGTGCAAAGGTTAAGTATGTTTACAACAATTCTGTACAGATAAATGGTGGTTCAATCTGCGATACTTTCGTGGAGTATGATTACATTAAGAAAATAAGGGCATCTTATTATTTATTAGGTGCATTATTAGGAAAATATAATGAGGCGCATGTTGCACTCCCTGGTGGATGTAACATTGGAAGCCGTCCGATTGATCAGCACATTAAGGGATTCAAGGCTCTTGGTGCAGATGTTAATATTGATTGTGGTGTTGTCTGTGCTAAATCAGACAAACTTACAGGAGCACATGTCTATTTTGATGTTGTTACTGTAGGTGCTACGATTAATCTTATGATGGCTTCATGCATGGCAGATGGTGATACTATCCTTGAAAATGCAGCGAAAGAACCTCATATCGTTGATGTAGCCAACTTCCTTAACTCTATGGGAGCTAACATTAAAGGTGCGGGAACAGATGTAATCCGAATAAAGGGTGTAAAGAGACTTCACGGATGTACTTATTCTATAATTCCAGACCAGATTGAAGCTGGTACTTTCATGATGGCGGCAGCGGCAACACATGGCGATGTTATAATACAGGATATAATTCCAAAGCATATGGAATCAATATCTGCCAAGCTTGTTGAGATGGGATGTAAGATAGAAGAAGGCGATGACTGCCTGCGTGTTATAGGTGAGGGTTGTACCCTTAAGAGTACTAATGTTAAGACTTTGCCTTATCCGGGATTTCCAACCGATATGCAGCCACAGATTGCGGTTGTACTTGCTCTGGCTGAAGGGTCAAGTATGGTAACAGAAAGTATATTTGAGAACAGATTCAAATATGTTGATGAGCTCTGCAGAATGGGAGCAAAGATTAAAGTCGAAGGAAATACTGCATATATTGAAGGTGTGAAGAGCTTTTGCGGAGTACAGCTGACTGCTCCTGATTTAAGAGCTGGAGCTGCACTTGTAATTGCTGCGCTTGCAGCTGATGGTATTTCTGAGATTGAAGATATTGAATATATTCAGAGAGGTTATGAGGACTTTGAAGGAAAGCTCTCTAATCTCGGTGCGGTTATTGCGCGAGTTGATTCTGACAGGGAACTTCAGAAGTTTAAGCTTAAGATTGGTTGATGGCATGCTGTGGCGGATATTCCGTTGCAGCAGCTTTTTTATTTTTATTTCATAAATTTAATATATTTGTAATGTCACATTAAGGCTTGCTTATGGTAGTATTTAGTAGAAAAGGGGTTACAATGAAGTTAAAGAATAAGCTGTATATTTCTTTCTGTATAATGGTTATTCTTCCGGTTGTCCTATGTGCACTGGCTTTTGGAGGAATATATTATATTCAGAAAGAGAGTATCGAAAGAACATACAATGTGGATAGTGGAACAGGGCTTGTCGGGGTATATTCGCCAATTATTCTGTTTGGAAGGATAACTGACAATATATATGAAGATATGAAAGAAGAGGTTGATTCGGACCCGGAACAGTTTGGGAATACAGATTATCTGGAGACGCTTTCGGACGAGCTGTCACATAAGCTTTCAAGTCTTGTAGTAAGAAAGAATGGAATAATAATATATAATTCTACGAATTGTACCAATCATGAGCTGTTAAAGATATTACCGGATTATTCTTCCACAGAAGAGAATATATCGGATGTGGGAACCTATAAAGGCGGAGAGTATCAGAATCTTATCAAGCAGCTTAATTTTAAGGATGAGGAAGGCAATTTTTACAGCGTATCAATAGTTACATCTTTGAGACAGATACCTCCGCAGATAAAGTCATTTATAATGGAAGTTATACTGGTTATAATTATGGTGCTGATCCTTACCAGCCTTGGTCTTACGTTGTGGATATATAGTTCCATAGTTAAGCCGCTTAATAAGCTTAAACTTGCTACCAATAACATTAAAGAAGGTAATATGGATTTCGAGATGCCGAAGGTATCTAATAATGAGATTGGTGATGTGTGCAGGGACTTTGAGGACATGAGGGTCATTCTTAAACAGACGTCAGAGGAGAAGTTAAAGTCGGATGCCGAGGAAAAGGAGCTTATAAGAAATATATCACATGATCTTAAGACACCGCTTACTGCTATTAAAGGATATGTTGAAGGTTTACGGGATGGTATAGCTAATACACCGGAGAAGCAGGCCAAGTATATTCAGACGATCGCTAATAAGGTTAATGACATGGACAAGCTTATTGATGAACTTACGATATATTCAAGGCTTGATACTAACAGAGTTCCATATACATTTGTCAAATGTAATGTAAGTGATTATTTCGGAGATTGTTGTGAGGAGATAAGCACTGAATTAGAGGCAAGCCAGATTGAGCTGGAATATAATGATCACATAACCGGACCTGCGTATATGAATGTGGATCCTGAGCAGCTGAAGAGGGTTATTAACAATATTATAAGTAATTCTGTTAAGTATATGGCAGAAGGCAGACAGGGAAAGATTACCATTGATCTATATGATGAGGGTGATTATATTCATGCAGTTTTTTCTGACAATGGAATTGGAATTGCTGCAAAGGATGTTGAACATATATTTGAACGTTTTTACAGAACGGATGAGTCGCGGAATAGCAAGAGAGGTGGAAGCGGCATAGGTCTGGCAATTGTAAGAAAGATTGTTGAAGACCACAAAGGAAAGATATGGGCTGAAAGTGTTGAGGGTGAAGGAACAACAATGCACCTCAATCTTCTTAAAGCTAAAGATGATAATTATAATGAAACACAGGAAGTGTGAAAGGGGTATATGTATGAGTAAAATATTAATTGTTGAGGATGAAGAGAGTATTGCAGATATCGAAAAGGATTATCTTGAGCTTAATGGATATGAGGTTGAAGTATGCAATGATGGAACTAGTGGACTTGCAGCAGCACTTAATGAAGATGTGGATATGTGTATACTTGATATCATGCTTCCGGGTGTAGATGGATTTGAGATATGCAAGCAGGTCAGAGAGGCAAAGGATATACCAATTATAATGGTATCAGCTAAGAAGGAAGATATTGATAAGATAAGAGGTCTTGGAGTTGGAGCAGATGATTATATGACTAAGCCATTCAGTCCAAGTGAACTTGTTGCAAGAGTTAAAGCGCATCTTGCAAGATATGAAAGACTTGTCAGCAGTTCCAAGAATACTAATAACATTATTGAGATCAGGGGAATTAAGATTGATAAGACAGCAAGAAGAGTATTTGTCAATGGAGAAGAAAAGCCTTTTACAACAAAGGAATTTGATCTTCTGACATTCCTTGCAGAAAACCCTAACCATGTATTTACTAAGGAAGAACTTTTTAAGGAAATATGGGATATGGATTCAATTGGTGATATAGCTACTGTTACTGTTCATATCAAGAAGATCAGAGAGAAGATTGAGCTTGATACAAGCAAGCCTCAGTATATTGAGACAATATGGGGTGTTGGCTACCGCTTCAAGATGTAACTGAAATTTGAAATCATGACTTGTTGCGACGAAAGCATACTAAATAGTTGATAATACACATATTAGTACGTTTTTGATAATTCTTAGCCAATTTGATTTTTTAAAATACCTACGAAGAGATGTTAATGTTCTTTTTTCGTAGGTATTTTTCTTGTTTATAGTTCCTGTTAGTGTTGTCAATGAACTTGTTTGCCTACGAAATGCTGATTAGTTGTGAGATTAGTAGGCATTATCCACAATCTAAAGCAAAAATAGCAAGAGATAAACGTACTAACAGACGGAAACAACATTGTTTCGTATGCAATAGCGTGCTGCAGATGGAATAAGTGCTGTGCGGAAAAACAACAGGATGCTAATGAGGCAACACCGACTCTCAAAGGTATAGCCGGGTCAGAAAATCGAAAAATCAGGTGCAACAGAGAATGTTTTGCCCTCAACAGTGAGCGAAACGGCGCACAGTGCTATCTGATTTCTCTTAAGATGTACGGCTCTGACAGCAGAGTCCATATCATAAGATATATCATATGTTGCATCGCAGCCTGTGGTGGAATCTGCATTATGATTTGTGGCGGAATCTGCATTATGGCCAGTGCTGGAATCAGCAGCATACTTATAATCGCCGACAAGCGGGTGCATGCGGCTTGCAAACTGTACTCTTATCTGGTGATGTCTGCCTGTAATCAGATGAATTCTTACATGGGAGATATTAAGTTCTTCGTTGTAAGATATTACCTCATATTCAAGCTTTGATAACTTCGCTTCTTTGTCATTGGCGGCGGTGTCTGCCGGAACAACTGCTGAGGTATTGCTTCTTCCGTCTTTTTTAAGATAATCCACAAAAATACCTTGTGGCTCCGATAGTTTTCCACATATTAAAGCTTCATATTGTTTATTAAATCCGCCATCTTTCTGCATAAGTGTGGAAAACCTGGCAGCGGAAGACTTGTTCTTTGCGATAAGCACAAGTCCCGAAACAGGTCTGTCAAGTCGGTTGATTATTGCTGCATATGCAGGTTTTCCCTGTGATGCATTGTAAGTCATAACTTCGCTTACAAGATCTAAGTCAAATCCTTTTGCTCCCTGGGAAAGCTGCCCGGCTGGCTTGTTTACTATAATAATGTCTTTTGTTTCGTGTATTATATTAAGCATGGTTAAGTCCTTTTAAATGTTTTTATTAAGAATACATGCGTTTTAATAATTAATCAACACAATTTGGCGAATAAATGTACCCACCACGCACACAATAATTAAACGATAAGAATTAGATTGTGTGAGGTGACATATGGGTGAAAATGTGTGGAGTTTCAGGAAACGGCTGACATTGCTTATTGGTAGTGCGGTTATTATTGCTGTGGTTTTCTTTATATTTAAGGTGCTTTTCTATTATGTGTGGCCGTTCATGCTCGCATTCTGTTTTGCAGTGCTGCTTCAGAAACCGATAATGGGACTATCGGGGATTGTAAGGGGGAAAAAGACTCTTGCAGCAAGCATAGTTGTAACGATGGTAACGCTTATAATTCTTGCAGTTCTGCTGTATGTGGGTTATATGGCATTTCACGAACTTAAAGATTTTATTGCTAATTTTGATGACAATCTTAACAGCTTTGACGGGCAGGTAAAGCTTGTGTGCTGCCGCATTGATGGCTGGATTAAGTTAAAAGAAGGCTGCAGTTATGCATTTTTTGAAAAATGTAAAGGGATAATTATAGATGGTGATGGGCAGCAGATGTTTTTTACAATTATGAGAAAACATTCTGTTCCGGTTATAACATGGTGTGTTATGGCGGTTGCTGGACTTGTAGTGTGTTTTATCGGAACAATATATGCGGCGGCTGGAATGGAAAAGTACAGAAGCTGGCGTGCAAATAGTATATTTAAGGAAGAGGCCGGGGCAGTACATGTGGGACTCCGTACATTGATAAATGTATATTTCAGGGTGCAGCTTATTATAATGTCGATTAATATGGTGCTGTGTTCCACTGCATTTTTAATAATAGGTAATCAGTATGCGATTATTCTGGGAGTGATGACGGGCATAATTGATGCGCTGCCAATATTCGGTACGGGAACAGTACTTATGCCATGGGCTGTTGGAAGTCTGCTTTTCGGTCATGTGAAAAATGCGGTGATTCTTGTGGTTCTGTATATTATCACTTATTTTGTGAGGGAGATTATGGAATCAAAATGTATGGGTGACAGGATGGGAATTGCACCATTTACAATGCTTGCGGTTATATATGTCGGGATACTTGTGTATGGGGTTGTTGGATTTATACTTGGACCAATATCATATTGTACGATAAAAGCACTTGTTCTTTACTTGAAAAGCATTTTAGAAAATGATAAACTCTAGTACAGTGTTTTCTAAAGACCCTGTTCTTTGGGGCTGATTATTCAGAATACACTGTACTGTGCCGCCAATGGCAGGCGGACAATGCGAAGCGGTATTCGCATCAGGATTCGTGGAAAGCGGACCTGTAATGTCATAGAAAGAGGTAATTATGGCAGAAGATAAGAAGTTAGTAGAAGCGATTACATCCATGAAAGAGGATTTCGCTCAGTGGTACACAGATGTGTGTAAGAAGGCAGAGCTTATGTCTTATTCAAGCGTCAAGGGATGCATGATTTTTAAGCCGGCTGGATATGCAATCTGGGAGAATATCAAGAATGAGATGGACAGAAGATTCAAGGAAACAGGTGTTGAGAATGTTTATCTTCCAATGTTTATTCCAGAGAGCCTTCTTGAAGTTGAGAAGGATCATGTAGAAGGATTTGCACCAGAAGTTGCATGGGTAACTTATGGCGGACTTAATCAACTTCAGGAAAGAATGTGTGTAAGACCTACATCAGAGACACTTTTCTGTGATTTCTATAAAGA
>CAMDYG010000057.1 GCA_945910225.1 uncultured Eubacterium sp.
CTTGTTGAATGTCTGATTGAAAATGCATTATTAGCAGGTGTATCACCGGCACCAAAACATGGACCACAGAATGCAGTCTTAACAATTGCACCTGTTTCCATAAGATCTGCAAGTCTTCCATTTCTTGCAAGTTCAACATAAATAGGTGTACTTGCAGGATATACACTAAGTGTAAACTCATCTGCTCCAATAGATTTTCCTTTAAGAATATCTGCAGCTGCACAAATATTTTCAAATCCACCACCAGCACATCCTGCAATAATTCCCTGATCTACATAAAGTTTGCCATTCTTAATCTTGTCTGTAAGTTTATATTCAACCTGTCCGTCAAGGCTCACAAGTGCCTTCTTTTCAACATCACGAAGAATATCTTCAAGATTTGCATTAAGCTCTTCAATTGTATAAGTATTGCTTGGGTGGAAAGGCATAGCTATCATAGGTTTAATTGTACTTAAATCAACATATACAACACCATCATAATAAGCAACATTTCCAGGATTAAGCTCCTTGTAGCTTTCACTTCTTCCATGAATATCATAGAATTCCTTAACCTTATCATCAGTTCTCCATATAGATGAAAGACATGTTGTTTCTGTTGTCATAACATCAACACCTATTCGGAAATCTGCACTAAGTGATGATACACCTGGTCCAACAAATTCCATAACTTTATTCTTAACATAACCATTGCCAAACACTGCACCAATAATAGCAAGCGCAACATCCTGCGGACCAACACCCTTTGCCGGTTCACCTGTCATATAAATAGCCACAACGCCTGGTCTGTTTATATCATAAGTCTTATTAAGAAGCTGTTTAACGAGTTCTGGTCCCCCTTCGCCCATAGCCATTGTTCCAAGCGCACCATAACGTGTATGACTATCTGAACCAAGAATCATCTTTCCACCTTCAGCCAGCATCTCTCTTGCAAACTGATGTATTACTGCCTGATGAGGTGGTACATATATTCCACCATATTTCTTTGCACATGTAAGTCCAAACATGTGATCATCTTCATTGATTGTTCCACCTACTGCACATAAACTGTTATGACAGTTAGTAAGGACATATGGTATTGGGAATTTTTCAAGACCTGACGCCCTTGCTGTCTGAATAATTCCTACGAATGTTATATCATGCGATGTCATCTTATCGAATTTGATTTTTAACTTGTCCATATTTCCAGACGTATTATGTTTCTCAAGAATTCCATACGCAATTGTATTCTTAGCTGCGTCCTCTTTTGTTACTGAACATCCTGTCTTAGCTGCAACCTCACTAGCTGCTGAAGCACTATCTTCTACAACTTCAAGTCCGTTAATAAGATATGCTCCTCCATCACTTAACTTAATCATATTTTCTCCTCTTTCTTATATATTTATCAATATGGTTTCCCATATATATAAGTCTACAATATTATAAATATGGTGTTACCTTCTCAATTACAGATTCAATAACCTCCTCATCAGCCTGCCCTGGTTTCCAGCCAACATTAACCATATCCCCTTTAATTCTTGGTATAATATGCATGTGGAAATGAAAAACTGTCTGTCCAGCAACTTCTCCATTGTTCTGAACGATATTAAGGCCGTCAAAACTCAATGCTTTTCTATATGCCTTGGATATTTTGGTTGCAACTTTAAATATATGTGCAGCTGTATCATCATCCAATTCATATATATTGTCAAAATGCTCTTTCGGCAATATAAGTACATGTCCATTTGCGGCAGGATTAGCATCAAAAATAACTTTCACAACATCATCTTCATATAAAGAATTTGTTGGAATATCACCATTTGCTAACTTGCAAAAAATACAATCATCCTTTTTCATTCTGTTTCCTCACTTTGCGCGAAATTTGTCGAAACACTTTTGTTTACATGTTTCTATTGTATGTATATACTTTAATATCATAACTTAAAGAGTTTATTATTACAACCTTGTAGAAAAAACTTATAAAAATATTATATTATAGAAAGGATTCACCTAATATGTTATCATCTCAAGATTTTGCGAAATTAAATGCACTTACTGCCAGTAATCCAGAGTATGAAAATACTTTTTCTAAATTGTCTCCATTCTCCTTCTCCGAAATATCTAAAGCATCTCATGATATTAAAAATCATATTGCATGCCTTAAAACCAGCTATCAGCTCATTAATAAAAAAAATCCTGATCTATCTTCTAATTCTCATTGGGTTAAAATGGGAATAGAAATAGATAATCTTAATACATTCATGGAAAGAACTTCTCTTTATCGTTACAGTACAAGAAATTTAAGTGTTTCATCTGTCAATATCAACGACATAATCTATTCAGTTCCAGACATGCTTGATGATACATATGATAACTCCTGCTCATTTTCTTTTGACTTAAAATATGATGGTAATATTAATATGAACGAAGAACTTGCCAGAATACTCATATTTGAATGTACCAAAAATGCATGTGAAGCCATGAATAATAGTGGTATTATTACCTTTGAATCAGATTATATTAATAATTCCATACACATAAGAATAATAAATCAAAATATATCTGGAATCATACAATCTATGGACCCAAACACCTTGTGTCAGCCTTTCTATTCAACCAAAAATAACCATATAGGTCTGGGGTTATCTATTGTGCATCAGATATGTCTTACATATAAAATACATTTGTCAATTATTCCCACAGATAACGAAACTGTTATAGAGCTTATAATTCCTTTTTAAATTAATCATCCTTAATTGGGAAATTTAAAGATTTCATCTAACATTCTTAATGTCTTTAAATTTCCCCTGGCGGTCATTGCTCCCGTCATAAATGCTCTATGGAATGTAACTGTACCATCTACAATCTGGTCAAATACTTCCTTTGTAAGCTTGGCTACAACATCAGCCTCTTTATTTTCTCCAAACTTAATATCAGCATGCTCTCCATTAACAGATATAGATATAGTCTTATTTTTGTCACTTATTGATAACATATATGTACTTTTAACTCCTGTTTCAGGATTGAAACTTTCTTTCAGCGATGTGATATAATATTCATCTCCACCTTGTTCCTGATCATTTAAAAGTTCTTTATAAATATTTGCCAACGATTCAATATCCTGTTTCTGTGTTTTTACAAACGTATCGTCCGATGCATATTTTGATAACTGCTCACTCTCTTGAGGTGTTAATTTCATTGTATCTTTTAACAGATTCGTTTTAATGGTCTGACTGCTTGACGGAAGCTGTGCTATTTTTTGAGAAACTGTTCTATACATATTTTCAGCATATTTTTCTATAATAGCCTTATATTCTGTATTGAACTCAAATTCAGTTGTATCATCAATATATGCACTTAATGGATTTCCAAGCTTTCCACCCAGAATTTCCCATGAATTACTTAAAGACAATATAACTTCCCGTTCTCCATAAGTCCTTGCCATAACAACCGGAAACATATATGTATCTGCTATCTGTGCCTTATCTGAATATAACCAGCATGAATCAAGAAACATCTGCATATATCCGCCCATACCTGCCCATTCAACAGTTGTAGCCAGTACTATTCCATCTGCATCTGTAATAGTCTGTGACAGTGTTGTTATGGTATTTTTATTTTCATATAAATTGTATCTTCTTACATTAACTTTCAATTCCTCTAATACTTCTTGTATCTTATTAACAACAAATATTGTTGGGTCATCAACCAGACCTCTTCCGCCATAATATATATTAATATTCATAATAAAACCTTCTCCAAACCTTTAAATATACAGCCATTTTACCATTGGCTCTTACGTCAGAATATAGCATAATATCTAGCTTATTTCAACCTTGAAGGATATTGCTGCAAGTCTTATAACATCATTATTTTGCAATAATCTTTTTTCATGTCCATTAAGACGTTCCTCATTCAAAAAAGTTCCATTAGTAGAATTAAGATCCTCTATCATATAGTTATCACCTGGATAATCTTCATGATAAATGCAACAATGCATGCGGCTTATTACCTGAGATTTTATTATAAAGTCAGCCATCTTCTCAAGGTTCCCAATTACATAGGGATATTTATCTGTCTGAATCTCTTTTATCATATTCTGAGTTTCCTTTTTTAAGATTATAGCATCCCCTATTAACTCTTCCTCCAACAGCTTTAATTTTAATGTTTTTGCATGCACATTGGTAAAATCTGATAACAAGATTGTATCATTGCACACATCTTCAGCTTCCCCATCGCTTTTCATATCCGGTATTATCCGGTCATGTCTGCTTAACCCCTCAGTATGTTTACTTTTTATCTGTACTTTATATGGAATTCCCTCTTTTGACATAACCATCTTACTGTCTGCATGCTTTGCTCTTGCCTTCATCCTGCCTGCAAATGATATTATAGCCAATCCTGCTGCAACAAATACTACCGCCATACCAAATGGCATATTAAATGGCACTATTTCTGAAAAGAACAGATTGATCACCCCTGTCACAACTGCTATTATCCCAATCGTCTGTATATACCTGTATACTTTGGATACATCTGCCCTGACTTCAGTTTCTACCACAACTTCCTCTGGCATTACAGTTTCTATTTCTTTTTCTATTGCTCTTTCTATTATCCTTTCTTCCTTGCTTTCTGTTACATTCTCCCCTATATAATTATTTTCAACTTGCGTGTTTCCAAATAACTTCAAAAGATTAAACGGATCATAATCCCCAACAATTATTTTCTGATATACTTCATATAATTTAACAATGTTCTCTTTTTCCAAACTATGATCAAAATGTTCTAAAATAAATTCAAATAAAATTTTTAATCCCTCGCTGAAAGTTATATTATTTACCCTTGTATGGTAAACAAACCACATCTTCCTTGTTCCAATGTCAATATATATATATTTAGGTTCAACTTTGACACAATCCAGATCAAGCATATAATCTTCAGCTACTCTGACAGCTTCTGATACATTAACACATATAGATTTCACATCCTCCATATTCATTTTCCCATATTCATAAAATTTACTCATCTGCTGCCGGGATGTTATATCATAATAAATCCCATATCTTCCATTGACTGTATATGATGAGAACCTTAAAAAATGTTCTGGTTTATTACGTTTTAACATTTTATACTGATAATCATCATATTCCACACCATCTTCTATAACAAGATAATTGCTATTGTTCTGATGTTCATATCTTACTGCTATTTCCGTTTCTCCCAACGCTTCCTCCTCATTATATAACTTCCTTTATTGCCTGAATTATACGAATTGTCCTTTCTGGCTCACTTCTCTTTATAAAACTATCTTTTACGTTTATTTCCTGCCTGTTTGAAAATATTGTTCTCCCATTAGAATATTTCTGTGCCTCATCAATTAATTGATTCTGCTCATTTTCATCCAGATCACATAGTTCTATTTCAATGGCAGCCTGCCGCTGTATGTTTCTTCTGATTATCCTGTCATGCAGATTGCAGCATAACAATATGCATGATACGACTATCATTGTAAACATTGGAACAATTACCGAATTTTCCACCGTATAAGAACCTCTTATCCACATACCACAACCCCCATATAAGATAAAAAAACAAATGGTAAAAATGCTATATTAGTTTTGGTATTAACTCGTTTCACTACAAGCATTATCATAGAAACACATCCTGCCATAGTTAATGCTGCTACAAAAGTCTGTATTGCTATTATCGGACCATTTATTGTAATCAGAACAACTGCCACCATAACATCCGCCATTCCTAACATTCTTTTTACAGCGCTTACTAACAAAAGCATTAATAAAAATACGGCAGAAATAATAACATCTGTTATATTCCATTCCTGTCCATATTCTAAAAATCTTAATATATGTATAAATAACGCTATAACTATCAATCCTAATAACATATACAATGGTACTGCTTTTTTTCTTATATCAATTAATCCAAGGATCAATAAATATATCAAAACAACAATATTCCCCACTATTCCTCCATATCAATTGTCCACATAATAACATCTTGAACACAACTTTCTATCAGATACTTTATCTATATTCACTTCTATTACATTTCTTTGCAGTCCCGCACAGTCAGCTTTTGAATGATAACGTTTCCCATAATATGTATAGTAGACTGTCAATGTTTTACTATCCTTCATACACTTACTGCATCTATAATATTTAGCTCCTGCTTCATTCCTCAACCCTGTAATTTCAGATATATTGCAGCTTTGTATATTTCTTACAATATATGGACAATCCCTGTGCGTATGATATACAGTTCCTGTCTGTGTAATATAAACTATATCATCACATTTACTGTCGTCCCCTTCATATTGTTTCTTATACTTCTCACCTAACCACGCATCTGTAATCTTTTGTTCTGATATACTAATATATGATGTTCCAAATATATTAAATGGATTTTTTATTCTATATTTCAGTGTTACGCTTATTGCAGAATCCCCATTCAATATTTCTGTACCTATAAAGTTCCATCCTGCATTACCACCAACCACAAAATTATTTCCTGCAAAGTCTGTTCCTATTTCAGAAATAAACACAGTAATAAAAGCAGCTGTATCTATTGTATTCTTGCATACATCCACATCATCCTCTTTTTGCTTTAAAGTTTTCAACACGCTCTCTTTATCTTTTTCTGAAAGCGAATCAATACTTTCATACACATATGCATATCTGTTAAATTTTCTAATTGAATTATATAATGCATCATTAACCTGTGTTCTTATGGCTATTACATGCATCATAAACATTACCGCAAATACTGCATATATAAAAATTGGAATTACTAATGCACCCTCAACAGTAGCAGATGCAGGTATATTTTTCTTTATTAATGGTTGGTTAAAGGTTATTCTATTCTTATTAATCTGATTGCTCTCCTTTCTAAAATTTATTTCCTGCATCCGACTGTAATTTAGAAGCATCAGCTGCTAAATCGCCTTTAAATATATGAACACCCTATCTCCTGCTTATAATAATTACTTACATCCTTACATTTAAATATTGCATTGCCCTTTGTCCATACAATATAATTTCTCATTCTAAAATCTTTGTGTCCCATCGTTATCATGTGTAATTCCATTGCTGCCATAGTTGTATATATCTTTTTTTCTCTTCTCTCCATAACAAAAAGCATTCTTAAATACGTCTTATAATCCAGTCCGGTTTCTGACTTTTTTTCTGAATCAGTAGAAAGATTCATTGAAAGCAAATTAGCCAGTGACAAATTCCATGTTTTTTTAGTTTTATTGAAGTCCACTTTTTCTCCCATATAGAGTTTCTTCAGATCTATTATTGCTTCTCCATATGCCCACACAGATAGAATCAGATACTGTCCCGCCTTTATTATTGCCATATTCCCTGTAAATCCCAGTGCTTCTGTTGCCAATGTAAGTGCTTCTGCCTTTTTTTGAGAATCTGTCAAAAGATAAGCCAGATTCATCCCTTCTCTAATTGCTGATATCTCAAGCATTGTCTGTTTCAGATTATCTTTGTCACTATTTTTCCCACACAATATATACTCCAACATATAGTCCAACAACTCATCGGAATCATTATCATTTCCTATAAAATCCGTATACCCATTAAATTTCGTCAAAATATATTCATTAATAAGAACATCATCCGCTGTATTTTTTAACCAGCCTTGCTGAGTATCATTTTTCTCACCAGTTATATAAACAGTTGCTAAATCATTATATCCAATTGTTTTTTCTGACACTTCTGCCGGATCAACAACCAATCCAAGCAATCCATCCGTAAATACATCTCTTATCTTTTTTATAGCTGATAGCCCTTTTCCTTCATATGAAAAATCCACACCAGTATAGTCAAACTTTAAACCTTTACAGCTTATTCCAGACAAGGACATTTGAAAATCAACTATTTTGGTTCTGGTTTCTTTACAATTATCCCGAACCAGTTCTACATCCATATCCGGTAATTTATCTATAACTCCATCCAGAATAACCAAGTTCCTTTTTAATGCTTTTGTTATTTCTTCTACATCACACATAGATTTTTCATTTGATTCGTTGGTCTTTTTCATTTCATTAATGTCTTCCCAGAAACCATTATATAAATCTTCGCCTAGTGCTTCTTTACTACTTTCTATACTATCCGTGCATCTATCTAATTTCTCTGCCACCCCTGTCTTTGCAGCGTCATAATCTTCCAGAATATCTAACGACAATAGTATTTTTTCATAAGCCCCCTGTACAGCATCATTCAGCATTTTATAATTTCTTTTATATAATTCAGAATATGAATTACTCCCACTCTCATTGCTGACTTCATCCCCCACCTCATATAAGCCATCCACATCATCCAGCATGTCCTGTAAAACACCAGAAACATCCTGATATCCCGGCACTCCACACTTAACAGATTCATACACTTTGGCATTATCAACATACACCAGTTCCATATCTACTGATCCATTAACAAGCATTTTAACGAACGAATCCTCTGATGAAACTGTTTTCTCGTTTTTTATAACAATTCCAGCATCTGTTGTCTTAATACCTTCAATCGCCATTACCAGTTGGAGCATTTCAGAATCCATTTCAAATAATTGTTCTTCACAATCAACTATTTCATCTGTTATTTCTTTTGTCTTCTTAGCTTTTTCAACCTGTTCCTCAGATTCTAAAAAAGTATCTAATATTTCAGAGTAAACTCCATATTTCATATATGATATTATTTCCTGTTCAAAATAACGTCCATATGATGATGTAGCATTCCCAATATCTTCGAGCTGGACATCTACCAGTTCTATATTGTTACCATATGATTTAACATTTTTTCTGATATAATCTTCTATACGAGACTCCATTTGCCCATCATTCTTAAGAAGTAATATATTATACTCATCCAGCATATCATTATTATATGCTGCAAATTCTGCCTCCATCGATAACATGCATGCTTCCTTAATCTGAGTGTAATATGTATTATTCAGTGCGGATTTATAGCAGGTAAGTATCAACGACAAAACTAATGTCATTGATAGCGCTGCCATTACTGTAATCTGGGCATCCAACCAGACTTCACTTTTCTTTTTATTTTCCACCATTCCACCATATTAAATCTGATTTGCCTGATTAGTCATCTTTGTCAGTATTGAACTAACAAGACTTGTTATCTGTTTTTTAAATAAAACAACAAGTCCAACAAGAACAATTATTATTAAAACCAGCTCTACTACTCCCATTCCCTCTTCATCATTCCAAAATCTTATTATTTCATTCTTAAATTTTCCCATACTATTCCCCTTTTCTATTAACTTGTTAATTAAACATTAAATTGCATTAATGCAGGAATCATAATTACTGCCATAACCACCATCAACATTATCATCATAGGAAACAACATTTTGGTTGTAGCTTCCTCCCCTCTTGTTCTGGCAAGATTCTTTCTTTTCTCAAAAGCTTCCTCTGCCTCCTGCTCCAACAACTCTCTCAATTTTTGTGTTCCCTTTTTTATATTCGTCTGAAGTAATGTCGCCAGCTTCATATATTCTTTTAATGAACATCTTTTTCCAAACTGCTCATATGCCATGTATTCTGATATTCCTGCCAGCATATTGTTTTCCGTCTCAAGCATCTCATCATAAACGCATCTGTTGCTTATAATCCCAGCTTCTCTCTTTTTTCTATAATCTGCTGTGATTTTATTCCATGCCATTCTCGTTGTCATTCCAGCACCTAACAACAATGTAAACTTTGACACAATCTCTGAATAGTCATATATAAGCTCCCTTTTTCTGTTATTCTCCATTTTCTTCTTTTTCTGATATCCAGAATAAACAAGCAATGTGGCTGCTAATATCCCCAGAACAATAAAAATGTATGGTGATGTTTTTTCTATATGCTTTTTGTATGTCATATTTCTATTATCTATAATATCTGGAAGAATAATTTTATCAGCCTGCGGGTTCTCTTCTTCTGCCTGTTTTATTGTTCTCTCTGCCTTTACAACAAACCACTCATCATCAGTATATGCTGGTGGTAATACTACTGCTGTTATCTCTCGTTCATCTTCATATTCTTTATATGACATAACCAGACGCAAAGTAACTTCTCTTTTCTCGTCCTCATCAAAATCATAATTATTAACCACTCCATTATAATTGATTATAGAATAATCATTAGAAAACCATTCCAGGTTGATTATTCCGTTCTGTGCTTTATCAGGCAGATATAACTTTTCCCTGACACAGTCAAGACTTTCATTATTCCCGGGAATTATATTCATTACTTCCTCATATGCATTTTCAAAATACATATCTACTGAATCTTTGCTAAGTTCTCTTTCATCTACATACAGATCAACACTCGTAACAAGATTACCATTCTCATCTAATACATCTATCTGCTCCTGTTTTGCCCCCTCTCCCGGCTCTGGTCTCTTTATTTCTTTTCCATCCGAATCATGTCCAATTCTCTGAGTAACTCCAGCTGTACAAGCCATTACTATAGACAATATAGCAATCTGTATAATTTTCTTTTTTAATTCAAACTTCAATATTTACAATCCTCTTTGCCCATTGATCTGCCAATACATATACGCACAGACACATCGTCATAATAAATGCTCCCACAATATTTCCATACAATGCCGATATAAATTCCCTTGCTGTCAGTTTCAGATACATAATAATACCAAATGGTATGATACTCATTACCTTCTGTTCCATTCTCTTTCCACTAAGAATCGTCTCAACCTCTGAATTAACATCAGCCTTTTCTTTTATAACCATTGCCGTATTCCTGATAACCGACAATATATCTCCTCCGTTTCTTTTTGCATACCGGAACACTTCTGCAAAATACTTTATATCTTCCACATTACTTTTATATGCATATTCATCCAATATATCTTCAAGATTCTCATTCTGTGCCAGCTTGTTAACTATGGTCTCAAATTCTTTTACTATTCCAGAATCCTTCCCATACAAAGACTTTAACTGGGTCGCCGCTTCCGCAAAAGAATTCTCAATAGAATACCCAACACTTAGTGAAAATGCAACAGACATTATTCCGTCTTTAAATTCACATGCAGTCTTTAAACGCTGTTTGTTCTCCTCTATTTTTCTTGACTCTTTTATGTGCAAATATATATATGGACTCAAAACTAAAGCTGCCAAAATATTCTCGTAAAAAATGTATGATGTTGCCAGAACTATAAGAATACCTTCCACAATATATCTGTAATCTTTATTAGATAATTCCAGCTTCCCGCATCTTTTGTGTCTTTTGAAGAGCAGTATCCTGCCTGATAAGCTTTCCATAAACCTGTTGTGTTGTTGAATACTCTTCTTCAACAAATCTATATAATGGTGTGATATGTATTTTACCTTCTCTGTAATCTCCAACTTCTGCAATCTGAACCACCTTTCTGCTTTTATCTCTCATTCTGCTCAAATGTACAATTATATCAATAGCCGATGCTATCTGATTACGTATTGCATCCAGTGGAATCTGCATGCCCATAAGCACCATTGTCTCTAATCTTGTCAGCATATCCTGTGGACTATTCCCATGTCCAGTCGACAGACTCCCATCATG
>CAMDYG010000058.1 GCA_945910225.1 uncultured Eubacterium sp.
TCAATCCTTTGTAGCTTAGCTCTCAAATTTGTCTAACTTTTTGGGGTCAGATCATAAACCATTCACTAGGCGGATATTTTTTATTAACTGCTTCAGTCGATGTAGAAATCGCATTAATATCCTCTGGTGTTCCATCTTCCATGCAGTGCATAGCCGTATTACTTTTATAAACGCAGAGGGCAGGATTTGCACCCGCGAAATTGCCGAAAATACCCCTCTGCAATTACTTCAACCACGTATTCGCGACTACGTTACTACTTCGATCACCTCTGCCAAATTATTACCAATTATCTTTGGCTTCTTCCAAATCAGCTAATATAAATGATTCCAAATTGTCAGCTACTGGGTATACTTCCAAATTGTCCAATCCCCAGTTAATAATTTTTCCACTTTCATTATCTAAGCAGTAGGCAAGTTCGCCATCTCCCTCAATAACTAGATATCTTTCGTCAAGACCTGCTTTTCTATAATTTTGTGTTGCTTCAACCATACGTGAGCCACCATTTTTGCCACAAACAGCAATCTCTACGCCATAACCCATCAGCAGACCATATCTTCTAATAAATATTTTTAATTCTTCCCTAAATGAGACATTTAGTTTTTGCTCTAATTCAGATATTTTGTCTTCTCCCCATCCACCGGTGATAAGTATTTCTTCTGAATTATCTTTTATAAAGCGATCTAATTTTTCAAACATTTTATTCCTCCACTACGCAGAAGTAGACCAAGAAAACATAATGAATTCGTCCGCCGTTTCTAAAATAAATTCATCTCTCATAGGATCATAATGATCCAATTTTATACGATAGGTTTTCTGAATATCATCAAACGATATATCAACCTTTTCGTTCATCGAAGCAATCCACCGCATTACAATCTCTTTATACAATCCTTCTTTTAAATGTGCACCATTATAATCCTCTTTTATTCCTTCTCCTGGATAAATTTCCTCATCCATATATTTAATAGCGTCTACCAAGAAAGCATCCGCATCTTTAAATTTACTTTTTCCGGAAATCACTATGTCAATTATACTTTCACTTGATTTACCATTAAATGCTAAATTCCCAAAAGAAAAATACAACATACAAACCTCCAACAATTCCATAAATCATAATCTATTCCCACAGACGACATACCCCAGTTTGCGCAAACATTTTTTACGCCAAATTTTCACCTATTTTAGGCCATTTTTCACCAAAAAACTTATACTATTCGCGCACGTCTTGGCTCATTTTGAAATTTTACCCCCTGCGTTTTGTAATACATTTTTATCAAATAAAAACACAGGTACATATTCGCGGGAAAAGCCCTGAAACCCGCTTAAACTGAGGCTTTACGCGATAGCAAGCAAACGGTTTCAATATGCCCCGTATTAGGGAACATATCAACACAACAGCACTTCTCCACCTTATACCCTCTATCCTGCAGAGTAACAAGGTCACGGGCAAGTGAAGTAGGCTTGCATGAAATGTAAACCATTCGGTCAACCCCATAATCAATAATTTTCTCAAGTGCCTTAGGATGGATTCCGTCTCGAGGTGGGTCAAGCACGATGAAATCAGGCTTAATCTCAATATTATCAAGAGCCTTTAATACATCATCTGCAATGAACTCACAGTTCGTAAGACCATTCTGGGCTGCATTCTTCTTGGCAGCCTCAACAGCTTCTGCAACAATCTCAACACCGATTACCTTGCTGGCAACCGGAGATAACATCTGCGCAATCGTACCAGTACCTGTATACAGGTCATATATAACCGGCTTGCCGCCAGCATTTTCCTGAGCATTATCATTTCCATCAGCACCAGCCAATTCTCCAAATCCCCCAGAAAGCACATACTCCCTAGCCTTAGAGTAAAGCACCTCTGCACCAAGAGAATTGGTCTGGAAGAATGAGAATGGTGTTATCTTAAAACGCAGTCCAAGAAGCTCTTCCTCAATATAATCCTGACCATACAGAAGCTCAGTTCTTTCGTTAATTACTGCGTCTGCAAGGCTGTCGTTAAATGTATGAAGGACACCTGTAAGAGTTCCTTTGTATTCAATTGCTGTCAGGAGTTTTACAAGCTCTGTGAAATCATGCTCAATCTGGGTTGTAGTAACAATATCAACAAGAATCTGTCCTGTCTTTACTGACTTTCTAACAAGGAGATGGCGCAGATACCCCTCGTGGCTTAACTTGTGCTGGAAAGGAAGTTCCTTCTCGGTTGCATAATCCTGAACGCATGTAAGAATTTTTCTGTAATCCTCGTCAATAATCTTACATTCTGTAACCGGAACAATATCATACATGCTATTTCGTTTGTGAAGTCCGAGTGCAAGCGGTCCGTCCTTGTACTCATCGCCAAATGAAAACTCCATCTTGTTGCGGTATTCCTCTGTAACCGGACTTCCGATTATCCCCTCAAATGGAAGTTTACCTTCTACAACTTCGCTAAGAAGCTTTTCCACCTGTGCACTCTTAATCTTTAACTGTTCATCATAAGCTACTGTCTGGTAAGTACAGCCACCACATTTGCCAAAATGTGGACATGCCTGGTTGGTTTCAAGCGGACTCTTCTCAACAACTTCCATAAGTCTGCCTTCGCAATGTCCTTTTCTTTTCTTATTCACGCAGAATCTTACAGTCTGTCCCGGAATTGCATTCTTAACGATTGCCTTTTCCTTCTGTCCGTCCTCATCTGTCACCCACACTGTCGCCTTGTTTGGGAAATCAACCTTTTCAACTTTACCTTCGTATACGCTTCCTTTTTTCAATCTATACTCCATTCCGCACATGAATTGTGCCTGTTATTAACATATTCATAGTTTCTGGCAGCACTTATTCACATAACGGCATACCTTATGTAATTTTATCAGAAAAATGTACTAAAGTATAGTAGTCTGATTTAATACAAAAAGCCACAGCCGCTGATACATTCCATAACAGGCATATACCATAACGTCTGTGACTTTCAATCAAATCACTATTACAACTGATTAATTACTTCTCGATGTCTTCATCCTCGAAATCATCATCAAAGTCTTCATCTTCAAAATCTTCATCATCGAAGTCATCTAAATAATCTGGTGTGAAATATCTGTATACTGCATAAGCAATTCCTGCAACTGCGGCAACTGCACCAACAATAGCAAGAATAATCAATAAAACATTACATTTCTTACACTTCTTATCTTCTTCCTTCTTGTTAATAAGTTCCCCTAACTTAGTAGCTGCAATAAGCTCATCTAATCTTTCTTTACTCATAACGATATCTCCTTTCTAGCACGGATTTAATAAATGTATTATAGCATAGCGTTAAACATTTGTCATTAAAGTTTTTTAAGGCGGGCAAATCCAGCCATCATCTTTTTAAGTCCATATTCATCAAATGCAACAGTAACCATATAATCACGTTGTCCTTCTTCAATCGTAATTACCTTACCTGTACCAAATTTCACATGACTTACCATGTCTCCTACACTATAGCCTAATCCTTCCTGACTGTTTTTGGCTGAAATAACTGATCCTTTACTTGCTCCAATTACATTTCTGGATGACAGTCCACTTCTGGCAGGCATACCAGCATACGCACTTCTTACCGAATCCGCTGGTGTTTTTCTCTTCTCTGGTTTCTTAAGATCGAATAATTCCATAGGATCTTTACCGAATCCCGGATTAGAGCCGCCATTAATCTTTACTTTTCTCGATGTATATGTTCCTGCTGCTCTTCCTCCTGGCGTTCCACTTCCATAACTGCTAAGAATTGATCTGGCTGTTGCACGCATATTTATCCCTGACGTATCAGGCTCATCAGATGCACCACCATATGCAATCCTGCCTTTAGCATACCCACTTGAATTGTTTTCTATGTGCATATATTCTTTAGGAATTTCATTAATAAATCTCGAAACCTTATTCATCTGTGTCTCACCACGCACCATACGTGACTTGGCACTTGTAAGATTAAGTATCTTTTCTGCTCTTGTTATTCCAACATAACACAGTCTTCTCTCTTCCTCAATCTCAGTTGAATCATCTGAAACAATTGTCATATAACTTGGAAAAAGTCCATCCTCCATTCCTGTCATATACACTATTGGGAATTCCAGACCTTTGGCACTGTGCAGCGTCATAAGCATTACATGTGGCTCCGACTCATCAAGGTTATCAATATCAGCTATTAAGGCAACTTCTTCAAGCAGTCCTGAAAGTGTAGGTTCTTCACCTGCTTCCTTACATCCCTCCTCGTAACTTACTACCTTATTAATGAATTCGTCCAGATTCTCTCGTCTTGCCTCAACCTCTTCAACTGTCTCATTCTGTGACAGGCTCTCAATATATCCTGTATCCTCAATTACAGCTTCAGCAAGCTCCTTTAATGACATGAATTCTTCCTTTGCACGTAGTCTTCCAATCAGATCCACAAATGGCTCTAGCTTTGAAAGTGCCGCATTCTTTATTGTGTCAATGTCCTTTGCATTAACAAGTGCTTCCCAGAAAGTAATATCATTAAAATCTGCATATTCCTGCAATCTGTCAATTGTAGTATTACCAATTCCCCTCTTAGGAACATTAATAATTCTCTTAACTGCCTGACCATCAAGACCATTATCAATAGTTTTCAGATAAGCAAGTATATCCTTGATTTCTTTTCGCTGATAGAAATTCTGCCCACCATATATCTTATATGGAATATTATGCATCATAAGCTTTTCTTCAAGTGCTCTTGACTGTGCATTGGTTCTGTAAAGAATTGCAACATCATTATAATTCCAGCCATCCCTTACATACTCCGCAATACCACATGCGACACCTTCAGCCTCATCATATCCATTCTCGTACAGAGTATAATTAACCTTCTCGCCCTCCCCATTATCTGTCCAGAGAGATTTGCTCTTTCTGCCGACATTATTGCTTATAACTGCATTGGCAGCATTAAGTATTGTCTGTGTCGAACGATAATTCTGTTCAAGCTTTATAACCTTGGCTCCTGTAAATACCTTTTCAAAATTAAGAATATTATAAATATTAGCTCCCCTGAACTTATATATGGACTGATCATCATCACCAACAACACATATGTTGCCATACTTGGCAGCCAGCATTGCAACCAGCTTGAACTGTGATGTATTGGTATCCTGATACTCATCAACCATTATATATCTGAATCTGTCCTGATAATGCTCAAGTACCTCTGCGTCACTCTGGAACAGTTCAACTGTCTTGAATATAAGGTCATCAAAATCAAGTGCATTGTTAAGCTTCAGTGCCTTCTGGTATTCCCTGTATACCCCCGCAATTCTTCTGAGATTATAGTCATTGCCCGCCTCAAGTTCAAACTCATCAGGCGTCTTTAACTCATCTTTTGCAGATGATATCTTACTCATAATCGCACGCTCTTTAAGCATCTTGGTATCTATATTCATCTTTTTACATATATCCTTGATAACAGCCTTCTGATCGTCTGTATCGTATATTGTAAAGTTATTATCGTAACCTATTCTGTCTATATACCTTCTTAATATTCTTACACATGTTGAGTGAAATGTGCTAACCCACACAGCTCCTGCTCCATGTGATACAGTACTCTCTACTCTTTCCTTCATCTCTCTTGCTGCCTTGTTAGTAAATGTGATTGCCATGATATTATATGGATCAACACCACATTCTTCTATAAGATATGCAATTCTGTTAGTAAGAACTCTCGTCTTACCCGAACCTGCTCCCGCAATAATGAGCAGTGCCCCATCTGTATATTTAACAGCCCTTTTCTGGCTGTCATTCAAATCCTCTAATCTCATATTCCCACCTTTATATTAATGTCAATTATCTGTCCATTCATAATCATACTGACTTTCACATTATACGAAAAAATCGGGATGTTGCCAAGGTAATCTGACAACATCCCTGATTAATATTTATTATGTTATTATTGCATATATGCCCATTAACCCAGGCTTATTAACTAGGCCAACTTTGTTCCACAATTTCCACAGAACTTAGAACCATTAGTTGGTGTTCCGCAGTTAGGGCAAAACTTAGGTATTGCACCTCCTGACATTCCAGCCATCTGATTAGAATTCATACCATTCATCGCATTATTCATGTTATTCATCATCTGCTGGCCAACCTGCATTCCCATCTGAAGCTGCATCATATCACTGGCTATATTAGATCCGCCTCTTGAATTGCCAATATTATCAGCCATAGCCATCTGTGTATACTTATTCATATCACCAACCATAGCCTGTGAAGCAGCCTTGTTAGTCATCTTCTGAACTTCTTCTGGATAAGAGAAGCTTGAGATAGTAAAACTTGTTATTGTAATTCCTAACTTGCACATCTCCATGTCAAGGTCTGTCTTAATACCTGCTGAAATATCATATGCGTTAGCCTGAAGATTAAACATATCCTTGCCTTCCTTAGATATCCACTTCATAAGAAGCTGATCAAGAACGGCAGATATTCTCTCCTTAACGTCTGATACAGTATACATCTGTTTTACACCTGCTACCTTGTCTATAAGCATAATGTAATCAGATACTGAAAATGAGAAATTACCGAAAGCCCTTATTGGCATACCACCTGGAAGTGCCTGTGTTGGAATAAGTATAGGATTCTTAGTTCCCCACTTTTCCGTGAATTCCTTAGTATTAACAAATAATACCTCAGCTCTTACTCCGCTGTTAAAGCCAAACTTGAATCCCTTAAGTGTTGATAAGAATGGAATAATCTGTGATTCAATATCAAAGCTTCCTTCGTCCTTAAAGATACCCTCTATCTTGCCATTATACATAAAGATTGCATCTTGACCGGCGCGGATAATCAGCTTACTGCCTTTCTTGATTTCTCTGTTGGTCCATTTCCAGAAGATTATATCATCTCTGTACTCTTCCCATTCAACTACATTGGCAAACTGCCCTTTGAATAATCCCATGTTCCCTCTCCTTATCTGTGTTAATGCTTATTCTGAATTGCTCTTTAAATGAAATATTATAATCCCATCTGAGCCTTAAGAGCTGCTAACTCATCATCTACTGCTGCATTAGCTGGTTCTGTATCATACTTTGCTGCAAGGCTGTCTACATCTGTCTCAAGCTGTGACTGATTAAGTTCTGCCATTGCATTAGCCTGATCAAGCATCTTGTTAGCTTTAGCTTCCATCTTGCTGAATGCATCCATGCTTGTTCCTACACCTGCTACACTTGAGCCAACCTTGTTGATTCTTTCCTGTGCCTTCGCTGCTGCAACCTTAGCTTTAACTGAATCTCTTCTTGCTTCAAGAGACTGGATATCCTTACAAAGCTTATCATGCATCTGGCGCATCTTAGCTGCATTATCTGCTGCAATATTATATGTCTGCTGTAATGTAGCCTGCTTAGAAACTAACTGCTGCTTCTTCTCAAGGAATGTTCTTGCATCTGCTTCATTACCTGCCTGAAGCGCCTTCTCTGCATATGACTGGTACTTAGCAACATCTGCTGTGCATGCATCAAGTTCTCTCTTGCATCTTGTTTCTTCTGCCATAACTGATGCTGTCTCTGCTTTAACCTTTCCAAGATCACTTTCAAGATTTCTCATATACTGGTCGATCATCTTCTCAGGATCTTCACACTTGTCAAGAAGTGCATTAATGTTAGCGCTCATAATGTCTTTAAATCTTGTTAAAATACCCATAATAATAATTCCTCCATTCTGTCACCCTCTGGTGAATTTAAGTTACTTATGAACTTTAAAAGCTTCAATAATTATAATATATACGGACTAAAAAGTCACGAACATTTCCTCCTTTGATTGATATTTTATATATTATCTACCAATATTAAAATATCATATTATGCACATTACACTATGCAAAAGTTCAAAGTATTATTACCACTTGAAATGTGGTTTTAAAAACTATATAATATAGCTTAAGCATTAACAACAACTGCATCTGTTTATGATGCATATTTTATAAGGAATGAGGAACATATGAACAACGATATCAAAGAGCTTATGGGCGGTATTCTGAAAGATATGTCCGCTCTTAATTATATTAAGCCTGGCGATGTACCTAATATTAATCTGTATATGGACCAGGTAACAACATTTATGTATGAACACCTTCATGACACTAAACGCACTGATGACGATAAGGTTCTTACCAAAACTATGATTAATAATTATGCCAAGAACAATCTGCTGCCATCGCCTGTTAAAAAGAAATATTCAAAGGAGCATATATATATTCTTACTTTCATTTATTATTTCAAGAATATCCTGTCAATAAGTGATATCCAGAAAATGCTTAATCCTCTGACAGAGAAATTCTTTGATGAGGATTCCAAGCCGGATCTCGATTATATATATAGTGAAATATTTACTATGGAATCTTCACTTGCCAAGCCTTTGTCTAAGGATATTCTGGCTAAGTCAGAACAGGCAAGCAATGCATTTGCAGATGTGGACAATGATGATGACAGGGAATTCTTACAATTCTTTAGTCTTGTATGTTTATTAAGCTTCGACGTATATATGAAAAAGAATATGATTGAAAGCCTTATTGATGATTATACAGCCAAGCATGCTCCTGCTGAGCCTGAAAAGCCTGAGAAATCAGATAAGAAAAGTAAATAATATTATAAAAGGAACTGCCTTGATGATATATCTCCGTATTCACAGAAATGTATCAGCTAAAGCAGTTCCTTTTCTTTAATCGTGTATTTTGTTATTTCACTTTATATCACTGTTGCTCGTCCTGAACCTCATCAAGCATGTTAAGTCTCTCAAAGACTCTGTCATATCCATCGTTGCCATAATTAAGAGATCTGTTTACTCTGCTTATTGTGGCTGTAGACGCTCCTGTCTTTTCTGCAATATCCAGATAAGTTCTATGTTCCCTGAGCATCTTGGCAACTTCAAATCTCTGTGACAATGATAGTATTTCGTTAATAGTGCATACATCCTCAAAAAAATCATATGCCTCATCTATATCTTTAAGGCTTAATATTGCCTGAAAAAGCTGTTCAACAGCTGGTGTCTTTAACTTATTATTCATATTACTCAATCTCCCCAATTCACCAAATATATTGATTCATCACTTTGAAATTTTAGCACAGTGAAGTTTTAAAGTAAAGACATTATTCACTTCTTAACGCAACAACCGGATCCTTTTTAGCTGCAAGCTTGGCTGGTATTAATCCTGCAATAAATGTAAGGAACATGCTTATTATAATAAGCACTACTCCACCTGCAACCGGAAGCTGTGCAACATTTGATATTGAAGTCAGATTCTTTATTATCGCATTAGCAGGTATGCATAGAAGCAGTGTTACAATTATTCCGAGTGCTCCTGCCACGAATCCTTCTATCAGTGTCTCCGCATTAAATATTCTTGATACATCTTTCTTAGATGCTCCAATACTTCTAAGAACACCTATTTCCTTAGTACGCTCAAGCACTGAAATATATGTGATAATTCCTATCATTATTGATGAAACTATAAGCGAGATTGCAACAAATGCTATTAGAACATATGATATTGCATTAATAATTGTACTAACAGACGACATCATAATTCCAACATAATCCGTATAATTGATTACATTTTCTTCTTTTCCTTCATCCTGCTGTGACTTATTATAATCCTTGATTATATCCTGGACCTTTTCCTTAGAATCAAAACCTGTAGCATATATATCTATCTGCGAAGGTGTATCAAGGTCTGTTATTCCAAGCTTTGACTTATTGCTGTCAAGTGTTGCATCTGTAGTTCTTGCCTTTATTGATGCTGAGAACAACTGCAATATCTGATCATCTGTCATTGTACTTGTCATTGCCTGCATCTGCATACTTTCTTCATCTGATAATGTTGCCATGTATGCATTGACATCATCCATCGTTATCTCTGTATCTTTGTCATTGTCAAATGGCACTCCTGTAAATACATCTATATCCTCATTTTCAAGCTGTGCCTTAGCAATATCACTTTCTTTTACTTCATTGATTATATATTCCATAAGCTCTGAAGTATATCCAATTCCACTTGAAATTGTTGTGCTTACGGCATCTTCATTAGGTCTGATTATTCCACATACTTTGATGTCTGTTCCATTATCAACAACCTGCTTCATGAACTTTTCATCTTTGCTGCCATCATCCCATGTTCCTGTAACCTCATTATACTGGTACATATCTGTTGGCATAACCAGCTTAAACTGTGTATCAAGTATCTGGTCAAATGTATAGCTGGTATCTTTCTCTGTCTCGTATGCTTCTCCAACCATCATCTTCTTAAACATTGTTTTAACTTCTTCCGGATCTTTTAATCCAAGAGAATACAGTGTATAATCATCCACTTCATTGTTCTTGTCTACTACAAGGACTACTTCATCATAATTCTCAGGCCAGTGACCGGCAAGCACATCATACTGTTCGTCAAGGACCTGCTGATTTCCTAACAGCTGGCTCCACACACTGCTGTTAGAAAACATGCCCATTCCCATTCCTGACGACATTGATGTTGTTGCAGCAGTACTTCCTTCACCATATATTGAATCAAACATTGTGCTTGGATTAAGCTGTTCTACTCCATTAGAAGTATCTTTCATATATATGTTAAGAGGAACATCATATGAATACTGGATATCACTTACATATGATTTAATGTCAGAACTGCCCTCTTCGATATATTTTCTGAATTCAGACAGATTGTTGCTCTTTACCTCTTTAACCATGGTATTGATCATATCACCCATAATGTCATTGGAATATATCTTACTCTTATCCTCATGTTCTTCTGATTCCTCATTACCTGTCATACTTGAAACCATGCTGCTTATATCAATAGATTCTGCCTGCAGAGTTATAGGATAACTTGACAGGGTATCTCTTTGCACTCTGTCTATATATAACTGTATTCCATTAGATATAGACAAAATCATAGCTATTCCAATAATACCTATACTTCCTGCAAATGCGGTAAGTATTGTACGCGTTTTTTTCGTCATAAGATTATTAAACGACAATGACAGAGCTGTAAAGAAAGACATTGATGTTTTCTGTCTTTTGCTTCTTTTCTTCTTTCCGCCGTCCACCTTTATGGCACGCTTTTCTTCAGCCTGTTCCTTTTCTTTTATATCGGCTTCCATCTGCTCTTCGGTATATGGATTAGTATCATCCGTTATAACACCATCCAGCAATCTTACTATTCTTGTCGAATAATCTTTTGCCAGCTCCGGATTATGAGTTACCATTATTATAAGCCTGTCTTTTGATATTTCTTTAAGAAGCTCCATTATCTGTATACTTGTTTCTGTATCAAGTGCTCCTGT
>CAMDYG010000059.1 GCA_945910225.1 uncultured Eubacterium sp.
CTAATCCAATCTCTTTTCTCTTTTTAGTACGCTTTAGTGCGCCTTCCCAGCTCTTACCACTTCCGCACTTCTTAATTTCCTGCGCAAAAGGCGTACTAATCCAATCTCTTTTTCCTTTTTAGTACGCTTTAGTATGCCTTCCCAGCTCTTGCCACTTCCGCACTTCTTAATTTCCTGCACAAAAGGCATACTAATCCAATCTCTTTTCTCTTTTTAGTACGCTTTAGTGCGCCTTCCCAGCTCTTACCACTTCCGCACTTCTTAATTTCCTGCGCAAAAGGCGTACTAATCCAATCTCTTTTTCCTTTTTTGTACGCCTTTCCAGCTCTCAACTCATCCTCACTTCTTAATTCCTTGCGCAAAAAGCGTACTTATCCAATCTATGTTCCCTTTTTAGTACGCATTTCCAGCTCTTACCTCATCCGCACTTCTTAATTTCCTATGCAAAAGGCGTACCAATCCAATCTCTTTTTCCTTTTTAGTACGCTTTAGTATGCCTTCCCAGATCCATTAACCTATAATTCTTCCATTGAAGCAATGCTTAACACTGCTGATAATACTGATGGTACCCTGCATCTTACTCACAAAAACTTTTCACATAAACTATCCGCACAAACTATCCACACAAACTATCCACATAGCCTTTTCTAATATATTACTTATCTTTTAATTTGCTGCCATACAACTTCCGTGCTACCGCAAATGCTTCCTCAGGAATCCCCATTTCTCGATACAGTTCTTTCCAGTCTTCTGTAAGTTGTCCTTTTAATTCAAGCTGTGTTTTCCTGTTGATATCCGAAAACACCCGAAACCATTTACGGATATCAGGATTGCTTTTGTAAAAGCTGCTGCCCTCGCGCTGTATCTGCATGTCCATAACTGCTGTTATCTGTAACATAAGATGCAGTTCACCAGTCACATCAGACGCCTCCATGAGAACATCCGGTCTTTTGTTGTAAAAGTCCATAAAGTAATGCATAGCACCCTTTGTATCCTCTCTTGCAAGAAAAGATGATAAAACTGCTTTCAGCTCCCTTGTTTCGGCTTTTTCGCCGATCATTCCGACCTTACATTCCTTAACCTTAAGATTGTTCACTCTCACCCATACAAGCAATAAGAATTCAGATATAAAACCAAACACACGCCTGTGATATGAATCCTTATCAGTCTCCATATCAATGCGCTTCTGAACCTCAAAGAATATCGTAAACAGCCATTCTGCATATTTATCAAAAAGCTCTTTAGAAGTAACTACCATGTTTCCAAAATAAGTCTCATTGCCATTAACAAGTTGTATAAATGTATCATAATATTCAGGATATAACTCCTTAATGACTTCTCCTGTCATGTCAAGTGCAGCTACATTATGATTGGCAGCAAATCCATAATGATACGAATTATTAAGAACTACTCTCTTGGTTGTCACAAGATCGTACTCCTTAAAAATCTGCTCATACTGCGTTTCATTCATAATATGCTCGTTCTCATCAATAAGAAATCTTCTGTAATGGCATGTCCCAACATAATTAACATCATGCACATTTTTCCATATCCAGTATAATCCTGTGAGTTCGCTGTAATAACCATTAAGAGCAGATATATTATCCCCTGTATCATCCCGAAGATATCCAAGTGAAGAATTGAGGGCTGTTCCCACCTGAAGCGGAACATACATGTCATCATCTGGTTTATTAAATTCCTTGTGAGTCAGTGTATATATCTTAATATTCATTAATCTACTCCTTATTAAGGTCACATAAAGCACTATTTCTTACTTAAATCCGTTCATCCGTACTTATTAATGTTATTTCATCTACTATATCAAATATTCTGGTAACATTTCTATTGTTTTCCTGTAAAATTTCAGTTACATTGTCATTAGATATTATAGCATCTGAAGACAGTATGCTTGTCTCGGATGATAATTCATCTGTTGATAATTTATTTGTTGATAATTTATCTGTTGTTAATTCATCCGTTGCTAATTCGTCTGTTGTAACATCAAAGTCCGCATATGAAAATGAATTGCTATTATGATTATCATTTTCAAGCGCTTTTTTCTGTCTTTCTTTCATAGCTTTTCTGGCGTTCATTCCAGTTAGATTTCCTATTACTCTGTCTATTCTGAATATGAAAAAAAGAATAACCGCAGCCACAAAAAATACTATAGCTAATATGAATCCTATCATAGATATTATTCCATATACTCCAGCCATATTAATTTCTCTCCTCCACATTCTTATATACTGTATCAACATTTTTCATATATGTATCCCGGTTATTAACTATATTATTAAATATATTTATAGTTACATCACGTGTTATTGTGTTGCCAATTTCATTGGTTTTATCATATATATTTGTCATAACATCTGTAACCTCATTCTTATGAATTCCAATTGATGCCATACTCTTTAACTGACCCTGCATAAGATTTAATAAAGACTGATATACAGTAAGCTTAATATATGCCTTATCTGAACTATCATATTCATCAAGATTATCTATGCATTCTTTTAGTGTAATCAATAATGATTCGTATTCCTCATATGTAGGTTCCTTAACATTATTTGAACTGACTACATAGTTCTTGTAAAAAGAACATAATGCATAATAACTTTTAGCAATCTCATATTTGTTGAACTTCCCTGCAAGTTGATCATTAGATACTATACTTGCGAAGAATGGTTCTGCCTTAAGTGCTCTTACCCTTAAAGAGTCTCCCTCCGTATCTGACGCCGTATACCATAGAAGGTACATAGTTCCAATCTTGTAATTAAGCTCTGCAAAATCAGTTCCATCTGCGTCATATTTACCTTTGTTGCTTCCACTAAAAGCCGAATTATATAATGACATAAATTCCATACTTTCAGCCTCTCCAAACTGTCCATTGGCATCATACGCATCAAGAATTTTTATGTATGCATCTGTCCTATATGGATATAAATTAATTGCAGTCTTATATGTTTCAATCTTTTCATCATATGAAGTTGCTGTACTTACGGATATTTTTTTATCATAATCTTTATCATTCTCATTCACTTTTAAAGCATTAAAAGTTATTCCAACCGCAAGTGATACCAATGCTGCAGCTGCAACGACAGAAAATATTTTTAACTTTCTTTTTAACTTTCCTTTGTATTCATCATCAACTTCATTGTAATGTTCCAATGCATACATAAGTTCATCACAACTCTGATATCTTTCGTCAGGATTAGACTTCGTACATTTTTCAATAATATACTCTAATCCGGCAGATAATGATGGATTCCATGTTCTTATAGGATACATCTCATATGGTTCTTCTGCTGGATTCTGTCCGGTAACAAGATGATATAATGTTGCTCCCAGACAATATATATCAGTTCTTGCATCCGTCTGACCTCTTCCACCAAACTGTTCCGGTGCAGCATATCCTCTTGTTCCAAGATTAATCGTATCTGAAAGATTTTTCTGCTTATATTCCCTTGCTATACCAAAATCAATTACTTTAAGATTTCCCTCTGGCTTTAACATAACATTTGCCGGTTTCATATCTCGATATATAATAGGCGGATTCTGTTTGTGAAGATATCCTAATGCATCACACAGTTGCTTTGCCCACTCAATAACACGTTCCTGTGGCTGAGCACCATTCTTCTGAAGAATCTTATCCAGAGACTCCCCTTCTATATAATCCATAACGACATATATTTTATCCGAATCATCTATAATATCTACTATTCGAGGCAATGCAGGATGATCAAGCCTCTTCATAAGATTAGCCTCTACCAGAAGACTCTGCACCACTACTTCATTATTGGCATCATTAGCAATTTTAGTAATCTCTTTAATTGCCCACTGTTTATTAAGGTGTTTATCCATTGCAAGATATACAACAGACATTCCACCTCTGCCAATTTCCATGAGAACTTCATACTTATTATCGATTAACTCTCCTCTTTGTGCCATGCCTTTCTCCTAAACCGCTTTAATAACTAAAGCTGTAATATTATCTTTCTCGTATCTTTGTATGTTAAGCTGGATAAGTCTTTCAATGCGTTCCTGTATCTGTTCCTTGTCAACATATCCGTCTGGTCTTAATTCATTAAACATATCCATCTTAGTAATTTCATGCCTGAATCCATCACAGCATAACATCAATGCCTCTCCTGACCTTAATGTTCCCTCATAATAATCAGGAACTACCTTAGTAGTAGCACCTATACACTGAAGCAGAACATTCCTTCTTGGATCATGTTCTGCCTCTTCTTCTGTCAGCCGTCCCTGCTTCACTTCCCTTGCCACTAATGACTGATCTGTAGTAACCTGTTCCACTGATGAAGAGGAAATGCTATACATTCTTGAATCTCCAACATTGACAGCATAATACTTATCACCATATATCAGCACTGCAATCAACGTTGTGCCCAATTGTGTATAATTATTCTTGCCATATTGAAAAAGAATGTCGTTCTGATATTGAATAAGATTATTCCATGAGCTATATACATCCGATGGTTTGAAATCATCTGTAATCATAGTTGGCAATATATTTTCAAACCATTCCGAATATGCACTGACTACATTAGCACTTGCTAATTCTCCTTTTTCAAGGCCTCCCATTCCATCACATAGCACTGCTAATGCAATCTGTCCTTTATCCGTCTGTGCTATACGGCATACCACGCTGTCCTGATTAGTATCTTTGCTTATACCTACATTAGTTCCCGCACCTATAATATACTTCATACCTTTATTACCTCTTCGTGCCACAATATGGGCAAACTGTTAATCCCATTCCATACTGATTGCCACAATTCTTGCAAAACACAACACCTGTATTACTTCCTGCATTAGCATCCCTGTCCTGATTTCCAATCGAAACATTCTTTCCTAAAGTATTGATTGATATATTTTGCTTTTTTAATTTAATCATGTTGAGTATAGAAATAACTAATGCGGCAATCGCAATAACAGCAACAACAGCCAAAAGAATTATTTCTATAGTACTCATTGAAAAAGAACTCCCTGAACCACCTGATGAGGCAGAAGCTGACTCAAATGAGTAATCATATTCTATCTGTGCACCAATTATATTAAATAACATATATTTTTCCTCCATCATTTACATTCAAATATAAATTCTTCATCTGATAATCTTATAATATCACCATCCGTAATTTTATATGGTTTACCAGCTTCCAGTCTTACATCATTAACAAATGTGCCATTAGTTGATGACATATCCTCAATGCAGAATTCATTACCATCCTTCGCAAAAAAAGCATGCGTCCTGCTTACAGTATTATTATTCATAATTGCATAATTAACTTTAGCAACCTCTTTACCAACTATGAACTTTGGAAGATTCAGCAATATCTTCTCATTGTTCTTTCTTCTTATAAGAACCCCTTTCTTTTCTGGCTCTGGAGGTGTCAGTATGACTGTTGCATCTGACCCTGTTACAGCTCCCAGAAATGTTGTTCCACCTGTCATTCCAACTTTCTGATTTTGTTCCTGCCTTCTTTCAGATCCAAATGCAGCATTATTTCTTTCATAAAGCTTTTCAGATACAGCCTTTATAGGGTTATACTCATTAGACACTGTCTCTCCTAATCTGCATCCACAAGATTGACAGTATATTGCCTCATCCACATTAACAAATCCACAATTAGGACATATATTATTATCTGTTTTCTCAACATTAGTCTGATTCTTGCTATCATCAGATTTTAAAGGCTCATCATTTCCTGCCATTCTATGTACAAACATCTCAAAATCATACACCGAAAAATTAATATTATTATTAAAATAAGCTATGAATTCATTCACATAATCAAGACTTTCACCATTATTAAACACTATTGTGTATGGCATTTTCATAAAATAATCTTTCATATTGACATGATTGTCATAATTCATAATTGGAATATATAAGAAGAGAAGCTGCTTGTCCATCTGATTAGGCGTATAATATATCTTATCAAAATCCAATAACAAATTCTTCTGATACATGACCTTATCCTGAAGATTCTTCATAAGTTCGATTATTTCAAGAAGCATATCTATAAACTGTCTTTTATTCATAACGCCCTTAAAGCGTTCCTTTAAAGAATAGCATCCTGTAGTATTAAATGAGATCATCTTAGCACTATCATCATAATTAACCGGCATAAGCTGGGGTATCGCCCTCTGATTAATTATCTGCACTTCCCTAAAATTAACCTGCTGTCCTTTCAATAATTTAACATTAATACTCTGACATCCTTTTTTAGTTTTTATTTGTATCTTGTTATCCTTCATCTCTTCTTATTCCTATTCCTTATAATTGTGAAGCTTTTCTTGAGAGTTCTTTTTCAATTGATGTGTATTTATCCATAGACTCATCTACAAATACATATAAATCCCTTAATTCCTGCACTGCCTTTATCACACTGTTATTAGTTTTAGATAAATTATATCCAATCTCTTTTGCATTAAGTACATCTGCTTCCAGTTCACACAAAGTTTCGCTTATATCTGCCTGAATAGCAGTCACATCCCTTACGATATAATACAGTGCATCATTATCCTGCTTTATATTGCTTATATCTACTTTCATAGTATATCTGTCTCCTCCATCTGGGATATATCATCGTCATCTTCTTCGTCTTCAAGATATTCATCAATTGCATCAGAAATATCTGAATTAACATTCCTGATACATTCAATATCCTTCTTTATCCTTGCAGAAATTGCATCTATGCAATTATTAATATCTGCCACTTCATCCGAATCCCAGTCTTTGTTTATTTCATCCCTATACAGACCAATCCGCCATCTTATATTCTCTAACCTGTCTGCACAGTTATTAAGCTTTTCTCTTTGAGCATTAGTTGCATCTACATTCATTAATCTACTCCTTATTAAATTACAATAGCTACCAGTTTAATTATCTATGCATTATGAAATAATAGTATTAGGATTAATTAGAATTATGAAAATGAAAATACAAGCTGCAACAACCATTATTCCGGTCCAAAAACCTCTCATTTTTTTATTCTTTAAAATTATATTATTGTTATTTCCGTTTTGTATCATATAATCCCACCTGGGATTAACATAAACCCTAACATCAGATCCTATAGGATATTTTCTCTGTATTCTTCCATTCTCGACTACTTTTTGTACAGGCCATGTAACAACCTTTCCATTATTAATATATGAAACATACATTACAAGTGCAATCTTTACTCCTTTAGATGTAAAATACTGGTTCCATCTATAATCTGCCACCTTCGCTGTTATAAGATTTTCTTTTCTGCATATTCTAAAATTATTAATCAGTGACCTCATTCCAAAAAATATACCCGGGAAAACCACTCCCACAATAAAAAACGCTTTAACCATTACTTGAACTGATATATTCAATTGTTCCCTGAATACAAGACCCACTCCAATAAGCAGTAAAATCACGCCATAAATAAATGCCATATACGACAATATACCTGGTCTCTTAGTATATCCTACTGATTTATAACTATTATTAGTCTTTTTAAACCTATATAGCCCCCCTTCCTGATAAAAGTTCTGATTCGTTTCAAATGTATCTGCACATCCATTTCTCCCTACCAGTGTATATCTGTAGAATTCCTGCTCAATTCCCAAAGCTTCAATGGAGTCTGGTTCTTCTATTTCTTCTTTCTTTATTATTGTATATTCTTCATATTCTTTTTTCTTTAGCCTTTTTACATCTTTTATATATGGAATCATCGATATCATTGACATTACTATGACAAAAATCCCAAAAACAAACGCACCTGCAATTATTCCTGTTAAATCCATTTCTCCTCCTCTAGTTCCATACACCTTTATATATATAATCTTTAGTTACTGATATAGTACAATCTGATTTGTATTTTCCATCTTTTGTTTTAGCAGTAACAACACATGTACCCTCTGCTTTAGCATTAACAGTACCTGACGAATTAACTGTTGCTATCTGTTCATCCGAAGATGACCATTCAACATCAGATGCACTGTATCCATCCGGAATCTGTGTGACTGATAAGACTTTTGACTCATCAAGAGCTATGTTAACAAAATAATCAGAAAGATCCATTGAACCGCTTGCCGATGTAGTCGATGGCTGTTCAACCTTTATATTGATTCTCTTTTGACTATGGTTCCATTCCTTTAAAACAATTTCCTTTTCTGGAATTAATTCAGCATCATCGCCAAGTTGAAACTCTCCACTTAATTTAAATCTGTGTGCCAAATTATTTGCATGTCCATATGAAATAATAATCTTCCCCTTTATTCCACATTTCATTTTGGCTCTCCATATATTATCTATAACAAATTGTTGAGCCGCTTCATCAACTGTCGGTTCTGCATCCCACTCTATAGATATATCCATATCAATAACCAGATCCACTTCAAATCCAAAATCTATTAATTTTATTCCTGCTAATGCAACTTCAAATTCCGCTTTAGGTCCGATTGAAAATGTTCCTTCAACATCAACACTAAATTCATTCTTAATCTGCTGGAATGCAGGCTTTAACGCCTTAAAATCCTTTGTTCCTACAGATAATGAATCCTGATATGATAAATTAATCTCTACACTTCCATCTAATTTATAAGTAAGAACAAATTTTAAATCAATTACTACTCCAAATGGTGTTGTAAAAGGAATTACCGCAACACCAAATTCTCCTTCATAGGAACCAGTTAAATTTAAAGTAAAATCTCTTTGATAATATGCATTTACTTTTATTTTTTTATTTCCTATAACGTGCCAATCTATATCACTAACAATCTTGATATCGTTAAGTGCTACTGTTCCAGTTAACTTTAAACTTTTCTCACTATCGTTATACTCAGAAAAAATACCATTACCATTTGCTTCTATATTTAATTTCTTTAGTTTTTCAATTTCTTCTTTTAGTTCTTCTCTTGATATCTCCCTTTCTTCATACTTTTCTACAATACCATAATATCCTTTTGTCTTTTCTCCAAAGATATTTCGTTCCGTTTCTTTTTGATCGTTTTTTTCTCCTTTAATAATCTCTGCTTCATTCTCTGTTTTGTCAGTACTTATTCCTTTGGATTTTGAAACTGTTCCATCCTTATTAAAAGCTATAGCAGTGCTGAATATCAGTCCTCCTATATCAATATCCTTGCTCTTTTTTCTTCCCTCACTTCCAATTTCATAAGAGACATTAAACTTAAGTGATTTTTTGTTTGTTGAAGATTCTTTCGTCAATTCATTATCAGCATCAACATGATTCTCTATAAAGCCTGCTTTATTCTGCCCATCATCAATATAGGAAGTCTGTGAATTATCATCTGAATCGATAAGCGTTACACCTTCATAACATTCAATCGCCTCTGGCACCATCTCCATTTCCTGATGTATGTCTATGTCAGAATATATCTCCTCAATCTGTGGTTCTGTTGTTTCAACGGAATATGTACCATCTTCATTTCTGGTCACTGATACCACTTTTCTTGCTACTCCTGATGCATACACACCTTCTCCTCTTGTTATAAATACATCTCCTGGCTTTAACTCTGAGCCTTTTTCTGCTGACATCACATAATTATCTCCATCATGTGATACTACTGACGCTGGATCTGATCTGTAATCCGTAACTCCATCGCTTAATTTAGTCTCATTTGTATTTTCTCCTGAATCTGTGAGATATACTTTTAAAGCGTTTTCCGCAGCATTATATGCTTCATCATATGTAACCGGACTATTAAGTACTTTCTTTTCATATGTTATTCCAGAAAATATATTACTGATACCCGCTGCAAATATTATATTTTCATTTTCGTTTCCATTTATATCATATTGGCTATAATCAAGCTCTGATGCTAACACTGCCGTTGTTGCAACGAATCCCTTTGTCGCTGGTTTCTCTGGGTTAAATGCATCTGTATCCTGTGACAGCAATCCCCATTCATATGCAGTCTGTACATACGCAAATAACTCATTATCTGCATCTATATCAGCATAATATGGTTCATCACTGTCATATTCATTTAAGCCAAATTCCTTTCCAAGCATTGTAATCCAGTCGCCTCTGGTTACCTGGAATTCTTCACTTGTTTTCTTTTTCCCACTGCAGCCTGTAAATAATGATGTAATCATGCATATCATCATTAATATAGACATAATCCGTTTTTTCATATTTTTCTCCCTGATATTATTTCCTTTACGAGTTATTAAACCAAAACATTCATTATTTCATTGCTTTCAGTACTGCTTTGGCAAGAAGTTTCTTTCGTCTTAACAATATTGCAAATGTTCCTGCTC
>CAMDYG010000060.1 GCA_945910225.1 uncultured Eubacterium sp.
AAGATGGAATTATATGCATTCCCCCATATATGACGATGAATATATAAAAATCTGATATACACACTTGACAATATGCCTCTGAGCGTGGTGTTGGTGAAGGTGTGCGTACATGCGGCGTGCCAAGAGAGCAGCTTTGAAAAATCTTGATATCGTGATATTATAGTGAAATGCCCGGGGCAGATTCAAAAAGTGAAATAAGGAGAATTTATGTATCATAAGAAATTAGAATCAGATATAAGATGTCCATTGGAATATGGACTTGAAGTATTCGGTGGCAAGTGGAAGTCAAGAATTATATGTGTTCTCGCAGAGAAGAAGACATTAAGATATAGTGAATTAAGAACAGAAATGGTTAATATTACAGATGCAGTATTGTCTACAACATTAAAGGCGCTGATTGCTGATGAAATTGTTTCAAGAAAATCATACGATGAAATCCCACCAAGAGTTGAATATTCACTTACAGAAAAGGGATGGTCTGTAATGCCGATATTGCAGAGTATATGCGACTGGTCAGGTGCATTTTATAAGAAAGATAATAATAAAGAAACGAGCCAGTGCATTAAGTGCGACCACAAGTAATGGATGAAAGGAAGGTTATTGTGTGAAAAAAATAACCTTCCTTTTCAAATTAATATATATTGTGTAGAATGTTACATAGAACTGCCTGGCAGTATACTGGCGAGCAGCAATACGACATATGCAATATGCAGAAATGGAGCGGGAATTGAGCAGATTAACGATTATTACCAAGGATAAGGCTCAGGTTACAATGGAGTCTTTATATCAGGATTTGGAGAGAAGAATAGTAGCAAGTCCACCGGGATTGTGTACTATCGACCTTACGAGGTCATTTATAAAAATGTGTCTTGCACAGTCATGTGGCAAATGTGTCCCATGCCGTGTGGGACTTAGACAGCTTGCGAGACTTTTTGATGATGTGCTTGATGGTAACGCAACAGAGGAAACTCTTGATGTTATCAGGCTCACAGCAGAGGGAATCTATTATTCGGCCGACTGTGCAATCGGATATGAGGCGGCCAAGCTTGTATTAAAATGTATTGATGGCTGCGAGGATGATTTCAGGTCACATATGGAGAGGGGATTTTGTTCATGTAACAGTAACCAGCCGGTTGCATGCGTGAAATCATGTCCTGCAGGAGTAGATATTCCGGGATACATAGCACTTGTGCATGAAAAGAGATATGCAGATGCGGTTCGTCTTATAAGAAGAGACAATCCAATGCCTACAACATGCGCATACATTTGTGAGCATCCATGTGAAAACAGATGTAAGAGAACACTTATTGACGCGCCAGTCAACATCAGGGGACTTAAGAAAATGGCAGTTGATAATGCCGGTGATGTTCCGGTTCCAGCATGTAATGAGCCAACAGGTAAGAAGGTTGCAATAATCGGTGGTGGTCCGGGAGGACTCAGTGCTGCATATTATCTGGCTCTTATGGGACATAAGGTTACTATATATGAGCAGAGAAAGCAGCTTGGCGGAATGTTAAGATATGGAATTCCTAATTACAGACTTCCAAGAAAGAAGCTTGATGCAGAGATTAATTCAATTCTGTCTACAGGAATAGAAGTTAAGAAAAATATAAGCGTAGGAACAGATATTACGCTTGAGGATATTAACAAAGAATATAATGCAGTATACATTTCTATCGGAGCACATGCAGACAAGAAGATTGGAATTGATGGTGAGGATGCTAAAACAGGCGTAATATCAGCAGTAGAAATGCTTCGTGCAATTGGTGATGATGAGATGCCTGATTATACAGGCAAGCGTGTAGTTGTTATTGGCGGTGGAAATGTTGCAATGGATGTTGCCCGTTCTTCTGTAAGATTAGGTGCAGATAAAGTAAGCATTGTATATAGAAGAAGAAAAGCCGACATGACGGCGCTTTCAGAAGAGGTTGAAGGTGCAGAGGCAGAGGGCTGTGATGTTCTTGAGCTTATGTCACCGGTTAGAATAGAGAAAGATGAAAATGACGCAGCAGTTGGTTTGTGGGTTCAGCCACAGATGATAAGCAGGATAAAAGGCGGCAGACCATCACCTAAGACTGCAGCTAAGGACGAGGTTCTTATTCCTTGTGACCTTATTGTAGTTGCCATTGGACAGGGTATCGAGACAAGATATTTTGAGGAGCATGGCGTTACAGTCAAGAGAGGAACAATCGAGGCACTTGATACAAGCGAGATTAAAGAACATAAAGGAGTATTTGCAGGAGGAGACTGCGTAACAGGACCTGCAACGGTAATCAGAGCTATAGCAGCCGGAAAGGTTGCGGCAGCCAACATTGATGAATATCTTGGCTACCATCATGAGATAACTTCAGATGTAGAGATACCTTATGCCGGATACGAGGACAAGATACCTTGCGGACGAGTTGAGGTTGCACTGCGTGATGCCGCAGACAGAAAGAAAGACTTTGAACCTATTGAGTATGGTTTTTCATGCGAGGAAGCATGTCAGGAATCTGGACGCTGCTTAAGATGTGATCATTTTGGATTTGGTTCATTCAGAGGAGGCAGAGAGAAACAATGGTAAATTTAACAATTAATGGTAAAGCTGTATCAGTAAAAGAAGGAACTACCATTCTTGAAGCTGCCAAAACAATAGGAGAGACAATACCTACACTCTGTTATCTCAAGGAAATCAACGCAATTGGTGCATGTCGTGTATGTGTTGTTGAAGTAGAGGGTACTGACAGATGTGTTACAGCATGTAATAACTTCGTAGAAGAAGGCATGGTTGTCTACACTAATTCAAGAAAAGTGCGTACAACAAGAAAGACTAATGTAAAGCTCATACTTTCACAGCATGATTACAAATGTGGTACATGTATAAGAAGTGGTAACTGTGCATTACAGTCAATTGCAAATGAACTTAATATATCAGAGATGCCATATGATTCAATCTTAGAAAAAGATAATTGGGATAAAACATTTCCACTTATCAGAGATGCCCAGAAATGTATCAAATGTATGCGTTGTGTGCAGGTGTGTGATAATATTCAGGGAATGCACATATGGGATGTTGTAAATACGGGTTCGCGTACAACTGTAAATGTGCGTGCAAACAAGAATATTGCGGAGACTGCATGTACACTTTGCGGTCAGTGTGTAAGCAACTGCCCTGTAGGTGCACTTACAGAGAGAGATGATGTCGGAATCGTGCTTGATGCAATTGAAAATGAGGATATCATTACAGTAGTACAGATTGCACCTGCAGTAAGAACAGCATGGGGCGAAGATTTTGGCATGTCTAAGGAATATGCGACAGCACAAAGACTTGTAGCCGGACTTAGAAGAATAGGATTTGACTATATATTTGATACAACATTTGCAGCAGACATGACAATCATGGAAGAAGGAAGCGAGTTCCTTGAAAGGCTTCCGGAAATCAAGGAGTCAGGGCTTCCGATGTTTACATCATGCTGTCCTGGATGGGTGAAATTCGTAAAGAGCGAGTACCCTGAGATGGCAGGCAGACTTTCAACAGCAAAGTCACCACAGCAGATGTTTGGTGCAATAACAAAGTCGTATTATGCAGAAAAGCTTGGGGTTGACCCAGAGAAGATATTCTGCGTGTCAATCATGCCTTGTCTTGCAAAGAAGGACGAGCGTACATGGGATGGTGGCAAAGATGTTGACGCAGTTCTTACAACAAGAGAAGTTGCAAGAATGTTCAAAGCATTTTTCATAAAGCCGGAAGAACTTGATGAGGATGAGTTCGACAATCCATTAGGAGAAGGAACAGGCGCTGGTGTTATATTCGGTGCAACAGGCGGTGTTATGGAGGCAGCACTCAGAAGTGCTTACTACCTTGTGACAGGAAATAATCCTGACGCGGATGCATTCAAGTCAGTAAGAGGTCTTGAGGGCTGGAAGGAAGCTTCATTTGACCTTAATGGAACAACTGTAAATGTAGCTGTTGCCAGCGGACTTGGCAACACAAGACGTTTGGTGAATGCTATTAAGAAGGGCGAGGTTCACTATGATTTCGTTGAAATTATGTCCTGTCCGGGAGGTTGTATCAACGGAGGCGGGCAGCCTTACAAGGAAGACGCCGGGATGGTTGAAGAGCGTCGTCACGTTCTGTATGGGCTTGATAAGCACGATAATCTTCGATTCTCGCATGAAAATCCATCGGTTAAGCAGTGCTATGAAGAGTATTTTGAGAAACCGTTGTCACATAGGGCACATGAGATATTGCATGTGAAATAGAATCATTTTTCAATAAGGTATGTGTAGACCGGTCTGCGGCTGGGGCAGAGCAGGGCGTACACCCTGCACTGCCCCAGCCGCAGCGGCTATATATGCCGGATTGGAAATATGATTTTATTTACGGTGCGTGTTCGGGGCAGATGTGGCAGACGGACGCACATGGTCGTTGCACTCAAGGTGCTGGGCTGGCTGTGATGTGTTTATTTGATTTAGGAGGCTTTTTATGAAGTTAAATGAATTAACTCCTAGAGAGGTGTTTTCTTATTTTGAAAAAATATGCTCTATTCCGCATGGTTCTGGGAATACCGGGATGATTGCGGATTATTGTCTGGAGTTTGCTAAGTTGCATGGTCTTAAGGCAAGGAAGGATGCGGCTGATAATGTTGTTATATTTAAGGCTGGTTCTTCTGGATATGAAGATTGTGAGCCTGTGATTTTGCAGGGACATCTTGACATGGTGTGTGAGAAAGAGCCGGACTGCGATATTGACATGAGTGTACAGAGCATTAAGGCCTGCACCGATGGTAAGATGGTATGGGCTGACGGCACGACTCTTGGAGCTGATGATGGAATTGCTGTTGCATTTATTCTGGCTGTGCTTGCTTCGGATACGATTGCACATCCTCCTATACAGGCAGTGCTTACGAGTGATGAGGAGATTGGAATGCTTGGCGCAAGAGATCTCGACACTTCTGACCTTACAGCAAAGAGGCTTATCAATATTGATTCTGAAAGTGAGGGAATATTGTATGTAAGCTGTGCCGGTGGTGTGAGGGCTGAGTGCAATATTCCGGTTGAGTATGAGGATGTTGCGGGAGGTTCGAAGAATGATGGTGCGCAAGATTATGCGTACAGCCTGCATAATGGTTCAGTATGTTTCGATGTTAAGATAAGCGGGCTTGCCGGTGGTCATTCCGGCGTTGAGATTCACAAGCAGCACACTAACGCAATAAGATTACTTGCTTCTCTTCTTTCGTATGCCAGTGGTGCGGCAGATTTCAGGCTTGTGTCGCTTTCAGGTGGCGGTAAGGAAAATGCTATTCCGAAAGAAGCTAAGGCGGTTATAAGTGTCAGAAGCTGTGATGTTACAACATTTGAACAAAGCATCAAAGAGAGTGCGGCTGTGTGGTTGCAGGAAATCAGCGCGTCAGAGTCGAATGCTAAGATTGAGCTTGAAAAGACAGACGCCGTAGCAGACAAAATCCTCGATTCCCATAGCACTGCAAATGTAATATATGCCCTCCAGTTAAGTCCTGATGGTGTGTACAAAATGAGTCAGGAGATTAATGGCATGGTGCAGACTTCGCTAAATCTTGGAACTGCTTATCTCGACACAGACAAGCTTGTATACAAATATCTCATAAGAAGCAATACAGCGGCCGGAAAGAAATTATTGCTTGAGAGAGTCACTACATTTGTAAAACATTTGTCAGGAAAAGTAGTCACAATGTCGGACTATCCTGCGTGGGAATACAAGAGTGATTCGCAGTTAAGAAAGATATGCGTTGAGAGCTTTGCAAATGTGTACGGCCACGAACCGGAAGTGACCTCAATCCACGCCGGACTCGAATGCGGCATACTCGCTGGCAAAATGCCGGGAGTAGATATGATATCATTTGGTCCGACACTGAAAAGTGTGCATACGCCTGATGAGTGTATGGATGTGGCTTCAGTGGAGAGAACATGGGCATATCTGCTGGAGATACTTAAAAGTTTGTAATTAAATTTGCGGGAGTAAGTGTGTGATGGCAATCTGTCATCCACAGCATGAACACTTAGTATTCCATCGCCTGGTGGGAGTAAATGCCGCCTGTTACAGAGTTTATTACAATGCGGTAAAGCAAACGCGCTTCGCTTGAACGAGCTTTACCGCATTGTACTTTTGTATCAGGCGGCATGTAACTCCCACACGGCTTGGAATAATTCGCGTTCATGCTGTGGATGACAGATTGCACCACATTTACTTCCGCAAATTTAGTAATATACGACAGAAAAATGGGCAGAATATGCTATATATTAACCATAAGGAGAATTAATACATGATAAAAGATGGATTTTTATACCTTGCGGCGCTTATATTTGCAGCCGCAGTATTAGTAAATCTACCTAAGATTTTTAAAGGAAAAAAGGCACAGGTGTTCTTTAATTTCGCACCTCCGATTGTACTTATATACCTGGGCCTTATGCTACTTTGCACAATGAAAGTGTGGGATCTTAGTGCAACAAGCGCTGTGTACAAATCAGTCAAGAACCCTATATTATATGCGATGCTTTTTATAATGCTGCTTCGCTGTGATTTGAAGAAAATCATCAAGCTTGGACCTAAAATGCTTATTGGTTTCTTTGCAGCAACATTGTCAATCGGACTCGGATTCTTTGTTTCATATGCGATATTCCACCAGCTCTTAGGCGCAGGCTCATGGAAAGCGCTTGGCGCGTTGTGTGGAAGCTGGATGGGCGGTGGCGGAAACATGCTAGCAATCCAGGCAGCACTTGATGTTGACGAAGCAACAATGGCTTATGCTCTTGTTATGGATTCAATCTGCGCAACACTTTATGTAATGTTCCTTCTGTGGGCAATTGGAAATCACGAGAAGTTCAACAAATGGACAAAAGCAGACACAAGCGTGATTGACGGCGTTGGCGCAGCACTTGAAGAGGAAGCAAAAGCCAACACAAAGCCGCTTGTATGGCAGAACATCATAATTCTGCTTGGAGCAGGACTTTTGGCATCTGCAGTTTCAATGGAACTTGGCAACATGATTAATGCACATTTATCATTCTTTGACAGCGCAACATGGACAGTCCTTATCGTATCAGTGCTTGGTATCATATTCGCCCTTACACCATTTGGCAAGATTAAGGGAACTGAGGAGATTTCAAATGTAATGCTTTATATAGTCATTGCCTTAATCGCTTCAAGAGCAGACCTCGGAGCAGTCGGCAATGCCCCAATATGGCTTCTCGCAGGATTTGTAATCCTCCTTTTCCATGTGGCAATCATGATTGCACTTGCGAAGATATTGAAACTCGACATCTTCACATGCTGTGTTGCATCCCTCGCCAACATCGGCGGAACAGCAACAGCACCGGTTCTCGCTGGCGCATACTCAAATGCCCTCGTACCAGTTGGTATCATGATGGCGCTGCTTGGCTATGTCATCGGAACTGGCGGCGGCCTGGTTGTGGCTAATCTGATGAGTATATTTGGGTAGATTTCAATGGAATAATTGATGGAATGGATAGCACTTTGGCAGTAGATGGGTATTGCCGGGGTGCTGTTTTTTTATATGTCGTAGAATTGGTGAAAATAAAAAGGAACGAGCATCCTTTTCCAGTCGTGAGACTTTACTCAGTCAAAAACCCGTTTCTTAAATATATGATATTAAAATTCTAAAGAATAATCAAGAAAAATATAATTTTACAAATTATTGCAAATAACATTCATTGTCGACATATTATGACAAATTTTGTATATGAGGAGTTGTAGTATAAGCATATATAAGATTGGAGGATAAAAATATGGATAAGTTAGATGTTGTTTTAAATAGTGTTTTAGAAGAACTTAAGAATAAAAAGAAGATAACAGAACTAGAAGAAGATATAATAGATGCTATTAAAGTGTTTTTGGAACGACCTATAGACAGAAATAGTGTAAAGACAAAAATAAACGAAATAGATCTTAAATATAATACTTATTCTGATTTGCTTATGGTAATGCCACAGGATTCTTTATGTACTTTAGATGAATTGAATGATGTTGAAATAAGAAATAACTTATATTTGAGAATTAATGTGTTGTTGGAGAAAAGAGTTAATAGGAAGGGGGATAGCATTTAATGAACAATTTAAGTGAAGAACAAATGAAAATGTTAGAGTCCTATATGCGAAATAATATGCAACATTTGAAAGAAATGACAAGGAGTATTTTAAGTAAAACGGGTGAAGAAATTTATGATTTAGATTATGATAATTTTTATTCTATAGCAAATGAAACTGCATGGAAAACAATGATGACGTACAATAGTGCAAGAAAATGTAAGTATGATACATATTTATATGCAAGTATAAATTTTAAGGTTAAAACTGAAATACGAAATAGACACCGGCAAAAAAGATTGATAAATTATATAGCAATACATTATTACTGTACTGATGATGAATTTGATATATTATATAATATTGATTCAGGAATAGATTTATTTGAAGAAATAGAAAAAGATTATAAGTATATTGATTTATATAATGAGATTAAGAAATATTATCCGCATGTAACTAAAGAAGAGTTTATAGTTTTGCTTTATAAAGCAAATGGTTATAAAGATAAGGATATAAAGAATTTCTTAGAAATTACATCGTATAGATATGGGAAAATAAAAGAAAATATCAAGAACATAAAAGTAATATAAGGGTTTGTTCTGTGAGTTATATAACAAGATATGGGAGTGTAGTGCTCATAATGTGGCAGAAATATAATTTTTGAGTGTTACATAATCGTAAATCAGTAAGGTTTTAATAAGAAACATATTTATTATATAAGGCTATCTTTGAGAGATAGCCTTATATAATAATTGATTGATAAGTTGTCTATTTTTATACTATGCATTTTCGGTATATCTGCATTTAGGAAAAGCAGAGCATCCCCAAAAACTCTTGCCAGCATTATTGCCTTTGGAAGCCTTGCGCAAGACGAGCTTAGAGCCGCATTTAGGGCATATTTTATCAGAACTTTCTGAATTTGTAGAAGTGCATATGTTTTTTACATCTGTATTATTGGAGTTTGTTACATTAGATGACTCTACAGCTTTTACATCAATATTGGAGTTATCATGTTGCTCAATATTTTGTGTATTTTCTACTTCTATTAATATTCCTTCATATTTTTTTGAATAATCAGAGCGCTCTGGTTTGTTAGCATTAAGATAAAAATCAGCAAGTTCACGCATTTCTTTCTCTGTATAAGAAGAATCTTTTGATTCAGAATTAAGCTTTTTAATTGTAGCAACTAATTGGTCTGCACGAATAACAGTATTTTTTAATTCTTTTGGAGCAAATCTGTAATTAAAGTAGGTCTTAGGGTTTGCAAGAACAATTAGTGATTTGTGGTTGTCATCAAAGTAGTGTTCAAAAGCCATTTTGGTTATAAAATTACCTTTAGCTTCTTTTCTACAAGCCTTCAATACATTTAAATGTCGTTGATTTTGTGTTACAGGCGAATATATACCTTCTTTTACCTTTTTTCCAAACATCTCATATGTTCTAATGAAATTTCCCTGACTATCTATTTCTATATTTCCAATAAGATTTTTGCACTCTATTATAAAGATTTTCTTTCTTGTAATTATGATGTAATCAATCTGTGCAGTTAGGTCTTCATGTTCAAGGCAGATATCATGAAGTATATACATATCCATACCACTATTTTTAAGTTCATAAGCAATGTTTTGTTCACCTATTGCTCCATATGATGCGAGTTTAATCTGTTTTTGAATTTCATGTTTAAGTTCTGATGAGGTTGCTTTGCTTTCTAATTGCTGCATTTTATCTATAAAAACAGTAGCATCACTGTCTTCTTTTAAGAAAACAGGACCTATTTTTTTCTGAAATAATTCCATGTCAATCTCCTTATATGTGATTATGTGTTAATAATGAATTACTATTCTAAGATAGTATACAACATTAGGTGACTGTATAGCTATAGTGTTTAGATGAATAATTACGTTTTGTGTAGTGGAAGTGGTAGAAATAGATATAAAATTACTATATAATCAATAAATAAAGAAGTTATTGGTAATGTGAATATATGTCAAGATATTTTGTATATAGAAGGTGGACAGATAATATGTTTTGGATT
>CAMDYG010000061.1 GCA_945910225.1 uncultured Eubacterium sp.
TAAAATATAACAGTTATTAAATTCCTTGGAATAGATAAAATCTCAATTCCGATTTTTCATATTCATAAAACACTATTTCCCATAATTCTATTATAATCACATAATCCAGAAAAGTACTTATTCTTTCTTTGCCAATCCTTTTACTATCTTATCAAAATCAGATTCTATAGGCTGTGTCTTGTTAAAAATATCATATTCCTGATATGCTTTCTCCACTGCCTGCTTATTTTACAATTATATTCAGTCTTCTGCTTATCATATTGCAGATTATTATTTTATTAAGTTAATCGCACTGATTATCGGCTGTATCGTGCTTGGCTTCGGTGTGTATATTGAAATTCTGGCTGATGTCGTTATGCTTCCAGGCGAATCATTTGTCCGTGCGATTGTACAGACATGGAACACTAATTTTGGAACAACTAAGATTATATTTGACTCATCAATGACAATTATTGCCAGACTTTTTGGAAAACAACTTGAATTCATCAAGCCACATTTGTTCCCAGAAGATTATAAAAATGCAGTTTCTGAACCTGAAACTGCTGCTTCTACTGAAGCTCCAAACCACAAAAATGTTATCGTTATCGGCAGACAATATGGCTGCGGCGGTCATGACTTAGGAAAGGCCCTTGCTGAAAAGCTTGGATATGAATTCTACGATAATGAAATTATCAAGATGATTGCCGGAACTACCGGAATGACTTCATCTTTCTGAGAAGGACGCTGAGCAGGCTATCCGTAAAGAAGACAAGCGACGCGCCGACAATTACCACTACTATACTAACCGTATGTGGGGCGCTGCTGGCAACTTTGATATTACACTGAATACTGAACTTGGCACTGATTATATTGTTAAATGTATTGAAGATGCGATATAAAAATATACCCAGCTGTGCAAAATGCAGCCGGGCAGTTTTATATTTTTTCTCTTCCAACTAGTTCTCCCCAATCATATTCCCCATCAAGCATCAGCTCTCCGTTAAATTCCATTGCCCGTTCTTCCAGTGATTTATGTTTATTACTAGTTGTTAATTTATCATATAAAATAATCTCTTTTCCTGTTATCGTATTACATTTCTTTTTATACAACATCGTCCATAATGCCTGATTTTTAGTATAATCTTTTTTCTTTTCTGGGAAAAAAGACCTACAATAATAATTATCATTCTTTCCCTGTGACAAAAATAAATATAAATTTCTATTTTCCATATTATTCTTCATAAGGAAATCAGCCTCTATCTTTGAATATATATTGGCTTTCTTATTATATTTAAAAACCGTCTCATTACTATCTAATAACATTTCTAATAGCGGTAAATAATCAATTCTTTCTTTTATTCTCTCATAAAAATCTGATGACTCAACCTGCTTAGTAGTAATATCTCCCATTAATACTTTATCAAAAATCTTCTCTCTATCCCTATTCAATTCCGGTCTGTCTATGAGATATTGCAATCCCATTAAATGAAAGCAATCCTTTTTATCGAAAGTAATTCTAAGTGTTACTGCAACTCCTTTTCTCCCTAACACAATTTCATACTGCGTATTTAAAAGCGAAAGAAATGCATTCACACAATCTTTAATATTTCGCAAAAACTCCAATCCCCCTATACATATAAAAAGGCTCTGCCTCACATCAGCAGAGCCTCTGACATTTTCCTTCAAAACCTATGGTTTCTAGCCAGATTGTGGTAAATGTCAAACCCGTATAAAGCTCATAAGGCACTGCTCTCTGGCACAACACCTTACTTCTTAGCTTGGCAGGTACTCAAGTTACCTGTCTTTAATATTATATTACCTATCTTCATGAAATATGTCAATTACAAATATTTAATTTTACTAAAAATTTATAATTTATATTTTAAAAATCAAAACCCCATCTTCTTAAGTCCCGCAACAACCTGCACATAAAATTCCCGAACATCAAATCCTTTAATGTTCTCCCTGTTAAGGTCTATCATATCACCATGCGATATACCTCTTTTGCCGCTGACAGTAAGAAACTGATAGTTCTGTCCCCATCGAAAGGATTCTTCTCCAACAAGTCCGTCATTAGGTCCGTCAAAATATTTCACCAGTGGATATGTAAAATTAAGTGGAAATCTTCCAGAAGCCGGATGGTTTAGTTTAGAACCAACTGACTGATAATAAATGTCTGGATTATCCTTTATTCCATTGTTAAATTCACTGCATTTTTCTGATGTAAGGTCATATACGGCAGCAAGAAAATCAGGGTTAATGTCTCCGAGTTTAGCCGCTCCCGCGTTATATGTATTGGCAACCATCTGCTGCTGTTTTTCAGGAATTTTGCCAAGAAGGTAATCAGCGAACTGACAGCCCCTGTGTGGTGTATTTATCGTTGTAAGAGAAGCCACATAAGGTGCAATATCTGTAAGTGCTATCGCTGCCCTCATGTCCAGTCCGCCTTTTGAATGGGCAATTACATTTACTTTCTCACAGCCTGTCTTAATGACAATCTGGTGAATCCTTTCTGCCAGCTCTTTAGCACTGTCTCGCACAGCCGCGGCACTGTTATGATTTCCATAGTAAATCACTGCACCATTAGCCTCAAGCTCTGCCGGTATTCTTCCCCAGTAATTAAGATGTTCAAAATCCCTGAAAAATACGCCATGCACCATAAGAACAGGATATTTCGTACTGCATATCCGCTGTTCTTTGCGCTGCAGATTTCTCTTAGCACGCATTTTCTCCATGCGGACTTCCTCACCAACTGTCTTTATAATAATATGAAGCATGACAAGATGTGCAACAGGTATCCATCCGCACACGATTCCAAGCACTCTCCATCTGATTCCAAGCTGCTCAGATGTCGCATACACCATAATAATTCCTATCCAGAATATTATGCTTTCCACAAGAATTCCTATGCCTGCCCGGATAAGCCAGTAAACTGGCGCTTTTACTATTCCTGCCGGACCACCAAACCATTTTTCATAACAGCCTGTAATACCTAATATAAGATATATTGCTAATATTACTGTCGTCCAGCAGAATATTTTCAGCATAATTCTGCCAAAGTTACATACTTTAATTCTCCCCATAATTAATGTCCCCTATTGTTTTTCTCAACTTTCTTGCCGCCGAACTCACCGGGTGTCTACTGTCATAGACAAGACATATATTTCTCTTCGGAATATTATCCTTAAGAGATATCTTCACAATCTCTTTCTTATCAATCGATTCCTGCGCCATTGTCTCTGGTAAGAATGCAAGTCCTAATTCACATTTTACAAGAGGAAGTATCTGGTCTGTTGTTGCAGCCTCCGTATCAGGCTCTAATTCAACCCCGTGCGACATAAATAAATCTTTATAGAATCTGAATGTCATAGTCTCTCTGCCAAGGCATATCAGTGGATAATCCGTCAATTCTCTTATTGATAATTCCTGACTTCCCAATGCTGTAAATGTAGTTCCTCCGACAAGTATTTCCTGAAAAGAATGCAGCACCACCGTCTTTAGTGATGAATCTGCGTACACAGGTGATTATACCACTGCAAAGTCTACCAGTCCATTTTTTACTGCATCAACCGCCTCCGGCATTGAATGATTATATATCTTAAGCCGGATTCCGGGATTGACCATGTGAAATGCTTTTAACTTATCAAGAAGAAATATATTAAGCGCAGTCTCACTTGCCCCTATGGAAATACTGCCATGTGAAAGACTCGCACTGTCCGCAAGCTCTTCTTCTGCTGCCATAAGCTGTGTCATAGCCGCTGTAACCCTTATATACAGCTTTTCCCCCTCTGGTGTAAGCTGTATCCCCCGGTTATTTCTTACAAAAAGCGTTGTATTAATCTGCTGTTCCAGACAATTCATTGCCCTTGTAACATTTGGCTGGCTGCTTCCGGAATTTGCTGACTCTGTTCATGAAAAAGACTATCAGCATTTTTATAACATTTATAAGAATCTTGATAATAATAAAAATATGTTTCTTGCCGAGGCTTACAGATACAGTCACACATATGGTGATGACCCGTCTGTAGTTTAGCAGCAGATTCTTGAGAGAAGCACTGGTATACTGCTTATCCGCGAACTGCCTGACACTGTCAGAATGAAGGAAACCGAGGCAGAGGCCTATTGTGCTGTATGGGATCTTATGCTTGAGCTTGAGAAGAATCTTCCAATGGCATACATATTCTATGGTCAGGATTCATTCGTTGAACACAATGAACATTTTGATGAACTTGGAATTTTCCTTCCTAATTCTATATTCTTACGAAACCTTGAACACCATGTTAAGAAAGCAGAGGCGATTATATATGCCAAGGACTAATTACATTGACATTATGGAAAAAAATCATATGTAAATTCCGTGGCACGACTATACGGATGCCGACAGCAATGCATTAATTGCTAATGCAGGCCTTATAGAAAAAGCCTCCGTTATCGGTCGTGTAGGTCTGATTATGCTTTCCTGCGGCACTGGTGCATGGCGTGTCCGTACATCTATGAATAAGCTTTCCAAGGAACTTGGAGTAACCTGTACCGTGGATGTAGGTCTTATGTCTATTGAATTTAACTGCTTTGATGGTAATGACTGCGTATCACAGTCGTTAAGCATTGCCAATACCCTGCGCCTTGAACTGGTTGATTTTACAGGCATGCCTGCCGCTGCTGCCGCATTTATTGGTGCTGCCGCTGCCGGACTCCTTGCCTCATTTATTAAAAATTATAATGGATATCCTAGAATATCACTTACAGTTCCTTCCATAGTTATTATGGTACCCGGACTTTATTTATACCGCGCAATATACAATTTCGGCATACCGTTATTGCACTTAATATTAACTACACATTTATATAAGGAGGAATTATTATTATGCTTACTTCTGTAACAGGTATTAACTGGGGCGACGAGGGCAAAGGCCGTGTAATTGACCTTCTTGCTGAAAATGCAGATATAGTCGTCAGGTATCAGGGCGGCAATAACGCCGGTCACACTGTTGTAACTAATCAGGGAAAATTCGTTCTTAATCTTCTGCCATCAGGAATAACCCCTATGGATCTTTCCGTTGAAGAAACTATGAATATATTAGATCTTGCGGAGCGGATATCCATTGGACCACAATTATAAGCATGTTGCCGATGGCAGACATCTTGCTACACTTTTTTACGAACCAAGTACCAGAACCCGTTTATCTTTCGAGTCTGCTATGTTAAGTCTTGGAGGACAGACGCTAGGCTTTTCAAGTGCAGCTCAGTCTAGTGCTTCCAAAGGTGAAACCATTGCTGATACTGCAAGAGTTGTAAGCTGATATGCAGATATAATTGCGATGAGACATCCAAAAGAAGGTGCTCCACTGCAGGCATCAATATATTCACGCATTCCTATAATAAACGCAGGAGACGGCGGTCATGCACACCCTACACAGACACTTATTGATATGATGACTATAAGACAGCGTAAAGGAAAGCTTAATAACCTGACTATCGGTTTCTGTGGCGACCTGAAATTCGGACGGCAGTTTTATGTTTTTATATATTTATCCCCAGACTTCTGCCGGTTCTGCGTTATGCTCCCCAATCATCTTCTCCATCCACACCATATCGAACCATTGGTTAAACTTATATCCACTGTCATGGAAACGACCAACTTCAGAAAATCCCAATCTGCTGTGGAAGCGGATACTGTCATCATTAAGATACTTGCTTTCCTGTACAGGGCATGCAATACATGCATTCATGTTAAGTATTCCCATACTCTTAAGTTCATGTTCAAGTCTGCCATATAAAAGTCTTCCAATTCCCATTCTCTTGCAGTCCTGTCGCACATAAATAGTTGTCTCAACAGACCAGTCATATGCTCTCCTGTCCTTAAAACATCCGGCATATGCATAACCGACAATCTGTCCATTGTCAACTGCCTTGATATATGGATATCTGTCTGAAATATTCACAATTCTTTGTCTGAATTCTTCTACAGAAGGCACATCATATTCAAATGTTATCGCTGTATACTTAACATATGGTGCATATATATCAAGAAGTTCCTCTGCATCTTCAATTGTTACATTCTGAATTTCCATAATTTTCTCTCACTGTTTCCAGATTAGTTATCAATGCATAGATTACTCTTCCATATCGTCCATTCTCAACAACTCTTCCATGGTCAAACACCTGTATATGACCGCCATCTGCTTTCTGCATATAAAAATGCGTATAACCATTAGTTTGTCCTTCATCTATCTGCTTCCATATATCCGCTATAACAGCTTCCCGTTCATCCACTCTAATCAGATTACGGAAACTTCTTTTAGTGTATTCCAACAATTCATCCATGTTCTTACAGCCTGCAAATCTGATAAACTCACGGTTTGCAAAAAGAATTTCATCATCACTCTTATCTGCTTTGTATATAATAAAAGCTCCTGGAAGATTTTCAGAAATATCCTTAAGTGCAAAACCAAGCTGTGTACGAATCTCCATTCTGAGTCCGTTCTTATATGCCATGCATCCATTCTTTCCACGAAGCTTTACTTCATAAAGTGCAGTATCAGCACAACGCATGAGCTTTGATGGTTTGTCAGCATTAACTGGATATTCAGCGTATCCAACTGATATCGTAAACTGCTGCTCTTCACCTTCATATTTAAATGACCGTTTTAACCTTGTGAATTCCTCAAGCTTTTCCTTAACATCTGCACATGTACAGTCTGGCAGGAAAATACAGAATTCATCTCCACCGTTTCGTCCTAAGATCACATTTTTATCAAAATACTTCTGCATTCCCTCTGACAATAGCTTAAGTGCCACATCTCCATAAGCATGACCATACATATCATTGATAGTCTTAAAATCATCAATGTCAAATTCTACTCCTACACAATGATTATCCGGATTCTGCTTAAGATACCTTGTTACTCTTTCATCATATCCATGTCGGTTATATATTCCTGTCAAAGCATCTGTTATAGCCAGTTTCTTAAACTTCTTTCTGTGTTCGTCAAGCACAAGCATCGCACATGTAAGCCCTGTAAGAAGCAGTACAATAATAATTCCGCCTATTCCAGCCGCATACAGATATCTTCTTTCAGACTGAGTCTTATATGGAGTTATATCAAGCTTCCACTTGCTGTCTGCTATATCAAATGTATACGAAACAGGATTCTTTAACTCTTCTTCCGAGCCGTACACTTTTTCAAATTCAGCCTCCCACGGAAAAGCAGTTTTATATAATGTATAATTATAACCAAAATCTGAAAGTGCTTTCATTGAATCAGCAAAAATCTCAGGAACACGGATTATAACTATTGTAAATCCCCAGAAATCTTCATGTCCGTTTTCTTCAATGTATACAGGGTTTCTTACAGCTATACCATATCCTCCCTGCTTTAATTGAAATGATCCCTGCATTGTAACAACTTTATTATCTCTTCCATAACGGCATATTTCACCACGATCTTTATCATTTAACAGATCAATCTTTCCCGCATCATTACCTTCCTGAGGATAAATATCTGTCACAATACCATCTGGTGCAATCTGTATACTCTGAACAGAATCTGTCATCATCTCCTCTGCTATCTCATAGAATTTATTAAGCTGTCCATCATCACTTATAATTATCTGTCTTAATGTGTCCGAAACGCCTATGCCTTTCATAATATCTGCCTTCATACGCTCGGCATAAGTCATTGCGTTAAGATTCGCTATTGTCCTGTTCTGCTTATTCTGTTCGTTATTTATGCTGCATACAATACCTGCCACAGCACTCATTCCGATTATAAATACAACTAGTGGAATAATAATATTTTTCTTTATAAAATGCATCTCATTCACTCCAAACTGCTGATATGTAAATAATTATTTATTATATCACTTTAAATATTATTCCGCATTAAAAATGACGCAGGAATTTCCTGCGTCACTGCATCTGTCCTTATATGAATCCGCTTTATACATTAAGGAAATCTTTTCTATAATCCACATTAAAAAATTCTGCAAGCTTAATCATATCTTCGTCTTTTATTGTATTCTTTCTTTCAAGTCCCGCTGTGAGCATATATATCTGTGCAGCTTTTTCAACCGTTTCAATAAGTCCAAATGTCTCATCAAGCGTTTTTCCAGCACCATATATTCCATGCATTGCCCATATAACAAGTCTGAATTCTTTCATTTTTTCTGCTGTTGCCTCGCCTATTTCATTAGTTCCGCAAAGCATCCATGGGAGAATACCTACACCATCCGGGAACACAACTATACACTCTGTACACATTTCCCAAAGTGTATGTGTAAATTTCTTCTCGTTAAGTTCATGAACATAATTCATGGCAAGTGTATTAGTAGGATGCGAATGTATAACAACTCTGTTATCTTTATCAACAGAAAGTCTTGCCATATGGCTCATAAGATGCGCTGGTAATTCGCTTGTGAATTTTCCTCCATCCTTATATCCCCATAATAACTGCGCTGTTGTTCCATCTTCAGCTATTCTTATTATTCCAAGATTATTCTCTGGATCTGTCTTCACATTTTTAAAATACTTACCTGTACCAGTTACTATAAATATTCTGCCAATAAGTGCATCTGCTTTGAAACCAGTTGGAATCTCTCTTACTACATGATTAATATCAAGATATTGTGCAACTTCTTCTTCATCAAGCATATAACTGATATTACCACCATTTCTTTCGTCCCAGCCAAGACGATACATATTAGCTGTAGTATCACACATTTCTTTAACAAAAGGTGCTGTTAATATATCTTTCATTATCGTGCCTCCAATACTTTCTTTTCGTAATCCATAACCTCACTGATATAATCTGCTGCCACATTTTCTCTATTAAGATATTCCTGCCATATATCTCCAAATGGCATAATCTTTAATTCTTCCTGTGCTGCCATAAGTTCTGTGAACCTTCCTTCGTTCTGAAGATTGCGAAGTGATTCTGGCTCTAACAATGCATAAAGAAGAGCTTTCTGAACACTTCTCATCCCGGTTATCCATGCAGATATTCTGTTAATTGATGCATCGAAATAATCAGTTGCTATAAATACCTTGTCAAGCGCATCTGCTCTGACAATTTCTTTAGCAATCTCTCTGGTTTCGTCATCATATAAAACTACATGATCGCTGTCCCATCTTACAGGTCTTGTAATATGTAATGCTAAGTGGTCATTAAATAAAAGCATTGATGATACCTTATCTGACACAACCTCTGTAGGATGATAGTGTCCATTGTCCATAAGTGGGGTTATGCCTGCTCTTGCTACATAATTCATGCAGAATTCAGACGAACCAACTGTGTATGATTCAACGCCTATGCCAAATACTTTAGATTCAAGACACACAAACACCTTGCTCTTATCATATGGAATTGAAAGAATTTCATCTAAAGATTCTTTAAATCTTCTTCTTGGTCCAAGCCTGTCTGCCGGAATATCCTTATAGCCATCCGGAATCCATATATTCATTACACATGTGCTTCACGTTCTAAAGGATAATTCTAGGACACACAACAATTTATCAATACAACCGGCTTATCTGTAATAAAAACGAAAGGACGAAAAGCTATGAACCTTATATATGCTACATATAACCAGTACTGCAATAGTATAGATATAACCACTTTTGATAATATGCTTCTTCGCATAGATTGTAGTAAGGCGGAGGACGAATTGAAGATCACACCAAATTCACAGTGCGCATTGAATGCTCTTGCGATTGATGAACCTATGGAGTATGCACGCTTAGTGTTGGATGGAGAAATGCAAGCTTGGATTGATGCAGAAGATAGTTTAGAAGTGTGGTAATTTTTCGGGCGGATTGCTATAGATTAGCAGTCCGCCTTTTTCAAAATCTTTACAAAAATATAAGTGGAATGTAAGAGATGTGCGTGGTACAATAGGAAGTGAAATTTGAATTTGTCGATTTGGTAAATTCTGATTTGGTGGATAGTGAGTCAAGGA
>CAMDYG010000062.1 GCA_945910225.1 uncultured Eubacterium sp.
ATCATAACAAACTTCTTAACTCCATACTTATCTGCCATCTTTGCAACATTCCATGTACCAACAACATTATTCTTAACCGCTTCATCAGGACTTACCTCCATAAGCGGAACATGCTTATGTGCTGCGGCATGATATACTATATCCGGCTTATATTGTGCAAATACACTCTCTAATCTGGATACATTCCGTATAGATCCAATAAGAGTTACCACATTTGCATCAGGAAAATTAATCTTTAACTCCTGCTGGATATCATATGCATTATTCTCGTATATATCAAATATAATAAGCTGTTTCGGTTTGTGGCTCACTAACTGTCTACAAAGTTCTGAGCCAATAGAACCTCCACCACCCGTAACCATAATAACCTTGTCTCTTACATAGCCCATGATAGAATCAATATCCACCTCAATAGGATCTCTTCCCAGAAGGTCAAGAACATCAACATTACGGATAGAATTAACATTAATCTCTCCGTCAACCATCTGGTATACTCCTGGCAATATCTTAAGAGTACAATCTGTTTTCTTGCAAATATTCAATATATCCCTTTTGACCTCATTAGATGCCGAAGGGATTGCAAATATAATTTCATCAATATCATAAAGTCTGGCTGCATCCTTTATCTTATCTCTTGTTCCAACAACCTTAACGCCTCTGATATATTTTCCAACCTTACGGCGGTCGTCATCAATAATACATGCAATGTTAGAATTAGCAAGATAACTTGAATTCTGGATCTCTCTCATAATAACATTAGTTGCCTCTCCGGCACCTATAATCATAATGTTATTAGAAGTTTTGATATTCCTATACTTATTAAGCACAGTTCTTATCATTCTGTACATAAAACGGCTTGCACATATTGCAATTATAAGATATATGGCTGCATTAAAATAACAGCTTCTTGGAAGCATCCTTCCGGTTATCTTATTACTTATAAAATGTACTATTTCAACAGTAATACACGCTTCTGCTATCTTATATACTTCTGCAATACTCGCATACTGCCAGAGACTGTGGTACAGCCTGAATATCCAGAATATAATAAGCGACATTATCGTGTATAGAACCATATTCTCCAGATAATTATTGATTGTCTGTGGCTCAATAACAGTTGCTCCTACATCAAATCTCATAATAAGAGACAGATATACACAGGCATTAAGTAAAAATGTATCTGTAATAAACAGGAAGAATCTTCTCACAAGCAGCTGCATCCTGTCTTTTTTTGTTTCACCCATTATCTATTCCTCGTTTTCTGTGCAGGCTTTTTACCTGCCAACCCACATACTGTACCAATTCCGTAAGAAATATGCAACAAGAAAAACAAAAAAGGAAGTAAAACACACGTTTTATTTCTCTTATTCTTATCTCCTGCAGCTGCAACAACAGCCATAATAATTGCAAGAAGCCAGTACGCTCCCCACATAAGTCCTGTGACTGCATATATAACATGTGACAATGCAGATTTCACAGCCGCAAGCCTGCATGTAATACACCCTGTAGTTGTCTCAATAATAGCAACAACAAATGCCCATGGAACAAAATGATATAATGACAGACACTCTGGACACACCTTGCTTGTCTTTCCTATCCAATATCCATTAGCATACTTCTGCTTAAGCATCTTAGTAAGAGAATTCCTTGTATGCTGATATGAAATAATCTCCGGGCAAAATCTCAGCTTATATCCAGCCTTTCTCATCCGGTAATGTATTTCATTATCTTCAGTTCTTATAAGTGCTTCGTTATAATGTCCGACCTTATCAAACACTTCCCTCCGGTATGCAGCATGAAATAAAGACTTCATATATATCTTTTCTTCATCAGCTCCACTTCCGTTCCGGTATGGTGCAATACTTGAACCAAACATTGAGCTTTCCGCCATTAAGAGAGTATCCTTCCATGGAGTTTCCTCATCAATAATATTAGGACGCAGTCCCCCAACTATCATCTCTCCCTGGTCCAGTCTTCTCACATTCTTACTTACGAAATCCTGTGGAATATGAGCATGTGCGTCTACCTTTATAAGCGCTTCGCCCTTGTAATTATCAAGCACCACATTCCATCCACATGGCTGGGTTCTTTTAGGATTATCAAGAACAACAATACTTCTTGCCCTCATTGTATTCTCTTCAGCGAATGTCTGCATAATACTCTTCGTACCATCCGTTGATGCTGAATCAACAAGTATAACCTCCATATTGCTATGGTCATAATCCTGCCTGCTTATATCATCAAGTATTCCCTTAATAGTATTCTCTTCGTTATATGCAATAACAGCTATTGTAATAAACATTTTCTACCTACTTCTTAACAGTTATTCTCTCGCTTCCAACCACCGATGTAAATGTATCCCATAACACAGCAGCATCTGACCTGACACCAAAATTCTTCATACTTTCAAGATTATACCGCATCTTAGCCGGCAGCACCTCATCAATATATATCTTATCCGTACTTTCTTCATCCACAGCCTCTCCAAGAAGCTTGTCCTCATCCTTATATGCAATACTTGTCCTTGATGTAAGTCCTGCTGGAAGCAGGAGTGTTGCATACATTTCCTTCGTATACTTTTTAACATATTTCGGCACTTCTGGTCTTGTCCCAACAAGTGTCATATCTCCTGCAAGAATATTAAAAAGCTGTGGAAACTCGTCCATTCTGTACTTTCTAAGAAATGCTCCGACTTTTGTAATACGCACATCATTGTCCACAGTTACAGCTGCTCCCAATCTGCTTGCATTATCAACCATCGTTCTAAACTTATATATTCTGAATATTCTTCCATACTGTGTGACCCTTGCCTGTCTGAAAAAGACTGGTCCCGGTGAATCAAGCCTTATTGCAATTGCAATAATCCCCATTGGAACAATAAGTACAGCAAGCATAATTCCTGCAACAACTATGTCGAGAAATCTTTTTATTTTGAGCCACATTCTGTGCTTCATAAGTATATTGTAATACTTTCTAACTTCCTTAGTTCTCATCTCATCAGGAAGAAGTCTCCATGGTCTTAACTCCATTACGTTCCCATCCCTCTATTAATGTTTATAAATTCTACTTAAGTCTGTTAAACTGCTCAATAACATACTCCACCTGCTCATCTGTAAGACATGTATGAAGCGGAAGAGTCACTTCATTGCGATACATATTATACGCATTAGGATAATCCTTAATATCAAATCCCATATTCTTATACGCTGTATGCATAGGTAATGGCTTATAATGAACATTAGTTGCAACTCCTGCTTCTGCCATTCTCGTAATAAATGCATTTCTTTCTTCAACGTCTCTTCCAAGAAGCCTTACAAGGTACAGATGTCCGCTTGATGTATATTTATCTGTAAAATGCGGCATGATCTCTACATCCTCAGCCCCAATTCCCTGTGTATACCGCTCAATAATATCCTTTCTTCTCTTAAGCAGCGAAGGATATCTTTTCAACTGTACAAGTCCAATGGAAGCCATGATATCTGTCATATTACATTTGTAATATGTTCCCTTAATATCATATTCCCATGCTCCAAGCTTAGTCTTTGCCAATGCATCCTTAGACTGTCCATGCAGAGAAAATAACATTATCTGCCTGTATATATCCTCATCATCGATACCATCAATACTTCGCCATGTCAGTGCTCCGCCTTCAGCTGTTGTAAGATTCTTGACTGCATGAAATGAAAAGCTTGTAAAATCCGCTCTCATTCCGCTCATTACTCCATTTTCACTTGCTCCAAATCCATGTGCAGAATCTGCTACAACCGCAACTCTTCCTAATGCTTCCTGTATAGGTGATGATGCCTTAAAGATATTCTTCTTACGCTCTACAATATCAAATATCCTGTCATAATCAACCATTACACCGCCAATATCTACAGGTATGACAGCTTTGGTGTTCTCATTAATAGCAGCTTCCAGTGCATCATAATCCAGATGATAAGAATCTTTAGCTGAATCTATAAGAACCAGTCTGGCATTTACATGATCCACAACACTGGCCGATGCTGTATAGGTGTATGCAGGAACAATAACTTCATCTCCCGGTCCTATATCCAACAATCTTAATGCTGTCTCCAGACAAGCAGTTGCAGAATTAAGGCATGCCGCTCTTGCACAACCACAATAGTCTGCTATCTGTCTCTCAAACTCCTTAGTTCTTGGACCTGTAGTAATCCAGCCTGATCTTAAAGCCTCTGCAACTGCCTGAATCTCTTCTTCAGTTATATCTGGTGGTGAAAATGAAATCTGCATATTCTTTCCTTCTTCCTAATTATTCTTTGAAGATTTACTCGTATCAGCCTGTGTAATTGTAGGAATCTGAGCCTGCGTTGTTGTTTCCACAGTGCCCCCGGTAATCATATCCGGAAATGCATAAGTAAGATCTCCTGTTGTATTTGCAATATTAATAGTATAACTAACTGTATTATAACCACTCTGCGACAATGTAATCGTCTTCTTTCCAGATGATTTTTGAAATGAGCATGGAACAGTTCCAACATACTCACTGTTCACATAAAGCGTAGCCCCCTTAGGTGCTGTAACAGACACACTGTATCCGTTAGTATTATCTGCTGCCGTGGTTGAAGTAGCAGAACCAGATGCCGTCATATCAATGACCTTGGTAACATATGAAGAGTTAACATTAATCACCTCTGTATACTCTTCATAATGATTAGCCACAAGTCTTATCCTGTGAGTTCCATATGTAAGCGATACTGGCGACGAATAATCCACCTCATTACCATCAATACTCATAATCCCACCTGACGGAGTTACTGAGAAATTGACCGCTCCCATCTTAACCGGATCAGTCTGTACTTCCGAAAAATCAACAGTTGTAGTTTCATTCTTCGTTATGGTTACCGACTTCGTTGCACTAAGACTTCCATTTCTGATATCAACAGTGTGTGTTCCTTCAGCCGCAGTCACAAGCATTCCAGATGTAACTCCATACAACTGATGGCTTCCTATACTTACATATCCGCCATTAAATGCATCCGTTCCCGTGAATTTAAGATATCCATGACCTGCAGTTACATCTATTGAATACACCTTATCTCCTACACCGCGGATAGTAAGCTTATCCTGATCCACAAGCTGTGCTATGCTGACTTTATCACTGTCTCCCGACATAACAACCGCATAACTTTCATACACAAGATTCGATCCACCTATAGTAATCTTTCTGGAATCTTCATCAACAGTTATACCTGACACATCGTATCTCGCCCAGGCATCACTGTTTCCATATATCTTAACAGCCTTTCCGGCTTTATTAACATAAACATCGTATATTCCACATATATCCATTGTCGATGCTGCTTTTATCTTTCCGTAGGAGTCCTGAATATCTGTACCTCCCGAATATGGTACCTCATATTCTGTTCCCGTAGAAATATCCACGAAATGCATTTTAAGTGCAGCTGTATCAATCATTGTAAGAACACCTGTCAGTGTAGGTGTCTCCCCATCACCTTTTATATCTGTAGAGATCTTTTTGGCAGGCGTTATACTGCTGCCTGGAACCATTGCATTACTACCACTTTTCTTTCCCGAAGAACAAGCAGTCTGGCTTACTACAAGTACCACCATAACCATAATACTAATGATTCTTTTTATCACTCCTGTATATCCTCGTTTCATATATATTCCTCACACCAAATATATCTGCTTCGTATCTTCCGATTTTATCACACACCACACATTTTATCAATTAATTCTCTCCTGCTGTCATTCTGCTTTATAACCAGCTTTAATTTATCTATATTCTTAGTTGGAATCCACGCTTTTCCAGCATTATAATACTGATTAATTATTTTCCAGAACTTTTCAGGAAATCCCATCAGGATCATAAGCATATCAAGGTCATCATCTTCAACAGGCTTTAATCTATCATATTCATCTACTATCCTGTATGCCACCCCTGCATCCCAGTTATGCTTCTCCAGAACCTTTCTCAAAAACTGATATAAATCTATAATCTGGCAGTTATTATGACACCTCTCAAAATTCGTTACAGCACTACCTCCGTCTGCTCCAAGAAATACATTATGGTAATTAAAGCTTCCATGAACCAGTTCTCCCGTATCTTCCATTCTTTTAAATCTTTCATCAAATCTGTCATCCATTATATTTGCAAGAGCTTCCTGCGCCTCTTTATAAAATGTGTCCATACACCCTAAGGCTATCTGCTCAAATTCATTCTTCTTCTTTTTTCCACGCATATAATTCGCAGCTTTCTTCAGTTCCTTCGTATGTCTGTCCATATTCTGTCTTATGCCATTTCCTTTATCAAAATGTACTATCCTTTCAACCTTGCTTTCACTCGCCTTTAATATAAGGTCTTCACAAGTCTCCTGCTTTTCAGCCTGTGCCATACTCTCCCAGCCCAGTCCCCTTAAATTGCTTTCCTGTTTCTCTATCACATGTACTTCCCTTGTAGCCACTACATTTAAACAATTATGAAGTTTTGCCAGGGCACGTACCGCCTCAATTACATCTTCCTCCGATTTGACATCACATTCTCTTCCTGCAAACCATCTTTTCACAACATATCTGCGTCCATCATCTCCCTGTGTGAACAATTCTCCGTCTGAATTTCTTATATATGTATCAACATTCTTAAATCCAGCTTCCATTATTGCATTAGTTACTGCTTCGTCACGAATATAAAAACCATCATTTCTTGTACACTCAAGAAACAACACATTTCCCTTAGCCGTTGAAACAATAACACCGCCCCTTCCCTTTACCATCTTTCTTATCTGCAAATCATAACATTTAAAATATTCTAATGACTTATCATTCATATAACTCCCCATTTCCGCGCACGCTATTTGCGCATAACGGAATTGTGTCAGGTGCGCACAGACCCCAATCCCGTGTGTAAAAACATTTACACCCAGCTTCCCCAGTCAAATATAAGATGCGTCTGCCTTATCATATGACAATTAACCAGTCCATATTACTCAAAAATATAGCTCTGGCCATCTCGCATTATGACTTGCCTAATTCATGCAGGTTGTCTTATAATTGCCTAAGATTAAATGATTATAGTAAGGGAGAAAACAGATGCCTGAAAATTACCATATAGATATGCCTGAAAATGTAAAATATATTATTCAGACAATTAACAGTCATGGTCAGAAAGCATTTGCCGTTGGTGGATGCATACGAGACAGTATTCTTGGAAGGAATCCGGATGACTGGGACATCACAACTTCTGCTGTTCCTACACAGGTAAAGTCTTTCTTTAAAAGAACTATAGATACAGGCATTACACATGGTACTGTTACTGTCATGATTAACAAGACTGGCTATGAAGTCACAACTTACAGAATTGATGGCGAATACGAAGATGGCAGACACCCCAAATCAGTTGAATTTTCTGTACGCCTTGTAGATGATCTTTGCAGACGCGACTTTACAATTAATGCAATGGCATATAACGATACAGATGGATTTGTTGACGAATTTAATGGTATCAATGATCTCAACAATAAAATAATCCGTTGTGTGGGCGACCCTGAGAAACGTTTTACCGAAGATGCATTAAGAATGATGCGTGCGATACGCTTTTCAGCACAGCTTGGCTTTACCATCGACCCATCAACATGGAATGCAATTAAAAAGCTTGCACCAGCAATCAGCAAAATAAGCATGGAACGCGTACATGTAGAACTTGGGAAAACCCTTATGTCCGTACACCCTGATTATGTATCAGAATTCTCAGATGCCGGACTTTTTGCACCAATACTCCCGGTAATTGATAATACATTAAAGAGCCGTTACAGCCAAAAGATACTTGCTACTCTGCGGCATACTCCGGATAACATTTACTTACGCTACGCTGCACTTTTCATAACCTCAACACCAGAGGAAGCATCTGCAACACTCCGTGCATTAAAAATGGACAATAAAACAATTGATACTGTATCTAAGCTGTTAAAATTGTCCAAGCTTGATATAGATGAGACAGAACCAGCCGTTAGGGCTGCTCTTAACAGATTCGGACGGGATTTCCTTCCTCTGTGGCACGAACTTATGATGGCAGCCATCCTGGCATCGGAAGAAATCACGGGAATCAGTAACCCAGCCAAGATAAAGCATCTGCTTACCATCAAACGGCTTGCCACAGATATATTAGAACGTGGTGACTGCTTTACAATAAAAGATCTTGATATATCAGGAAATGACCTTATTGAATATGGCTTACAGGGACATGAAATCGGCGATACACTAAAAGCCCTGCTTGATATAGTTATAGAGAATCCTAAGCTCAACGACAAGGCTACCCTGATTGCGATGATTGAACACATTAAGTAATATAATAATAAAAATATCCCTCACCAGTTACCTTTACGGACAATCTGGTGAGGGATTCTTTTAATTCCCCGCTTATCTTTAATTAATATACCTTAAATTAATATGCCTTGCCCCAGTAAACCATAGCCTTAGCTGGCTTACCACAGCATACGCACACATCACTTAACTTCTCCTGTGCAAATGGCATACATCTTGATGTACATGTAGTATCTTCCTTAATCTTGTCCTCACAAGCCTGGTCTCCACACCACATAGCCTTGATGAATCCGGCCTTATTAGCTGCTGTATCCTTGAATTCATCGTAATTAAGAGCTGTGTATGTATGAGCATCTCTGTGAGCTCTTGCTCTCTCAAGCATATCCTTCTGGATAGTATCAAGAATCTCAGGAATCTTGTCTGCAAGCTCATCAATAGATACAGTAATCTTCTCTCTTGTATCACGACGGACGATAACAGCCTGATTAGCCTCGATATCTCTTGGTCCCATCTCAACTCTTACAGGAATACCACGCATTTCCTGCTCAGAGAACTTCCAGCCTGGATTCTTATCTGAATCATCAACCTTAACACGAAGTCCTGCTGCCTTAAGAGTCTTGCCAACTTCATAAGCCTTATCAAGAACTCCTGCCTTCTTCTGCATAATAGGAATAACATCAACCTGAACAGGTGCAACCTTAGGTGGAAGCACAAGTCCTGAATCATCACCATGTGTCATGATAACAGCACCGATAAGTCTCGTTGTTGTTCCCCATGAAGTCTGGTGAACATATTTTAACTTATTATCCTTGTCTGTGTACTGGATACCAAATGCTTTGGCAAATCCGTCACCAAAGTTATGGCTTGTACCTGACTGGAGAGCCTTGCCATCATGCATAAGAGCCTCGATAGTGTAAGTAGCCTCTGCACCTGCGAACTTCTCTTTATCAGTCTTGCGTCCCTTAATTACAGGAATTGCAAGAACTTCCTCACAGAAGTCAGCGTAAAGATTAAGCATCTGCTGTGTACGTGCCTCAGCCTCTTCTGCTGTAGCATGTGCTGTATGACCTTCCTGCCATAAGAACTCTCTTGAACGAAGGAAAGGTCTTGTCTCCTTCTCCCATC
>CAMDYG010000063.1 GCA_945910225.1 uncultured Eubacterium sp.
TTCGCAATCATGCTTGCAAGAATTGGGGACTTTTCATAGATATTCGAGGAGCACCGCGACAATGGCAGAACGAAGTTCTGTCATCTGAGCTACGAGCAAAGAGTAGCGATGAGAATAGATATGAAAAGTTCGCAATCATGCTTGCAAGAATTGGGGACTTTTCATAGATATTCGAGGAGCACCAAAAACTTCATCAATAAGGAGGATTTTATTATGACAACTACAGAATTATCAAAGGCACTTCCAGAAATTATTACAGAGCAGGTTCCAGGACCTAAGTCAAAGGCACTTCTCGACAGAAGAGATGCAGCAATTCCTAAGGCACTCTGCGGAAAGGCATATCCAATATGTATTAAGCAGGGCGGCGGAGCAATGTTTGAAGACCTTGATGGCAACAAGTTCCTTGACTGGGTTGGAGGTGTTGGCGTTCTTAATATCGGTTATTCTAATCCAGAAGTAATTGAGGCAGTTAAGGCACAGACAGAAAAATATTTCCACACAATTTTCAATGTATATGTTCATGACGGATATGTAAGCCTTGCTGAAAAACTTAACGAGATAATGCCATGCAAGGGAGATGTCAAGAAGACATATTTTGCTAACTCAGGTGCTGAGTGTGATGAAAATGCAATTAAGATTGCCAAAGCATTTACAAAGAGAAACGGAGTTATCTGCTTTACAGGAGCTTTCCACGGAAGAACTAATCTTACAATGGCACTTACAGCCAAGAAGGTATATGCAGTAGGCATGGGACCTTTCCCAGCAGGTATCTACAGAGCACCTTATCCATACCTTTACAGAGCGCCTAAGGGATACACAGAAGCAGAGGCAATTCAGTATTACATAGATGAACTTAACAGAATATTTGATGAGGGCGCACCAGCAAGTGAAATAGCCTGCATGATCGTTGAGCCATTCCAGGGAGAGGGCGGATTTATCCCTGCACCAATCGAGTGGGTTAAGGCAGTAAGAAAGATATGTGATGACAACGGAATCTTAATGATAGCAGATGAGGTTCAGTGTGGTAACTGCAGAACAGGAAAGTATTATGCATCTGAGTACTGGGCTGAGGCAGGTGCAGCACCTGATATTATCACAACAGCCAAGTCACTTGGCGCAGGACTTCCAATCTCAGCAATTACAGCAAGAGCAGAGGTTATGGACGCAGCTCCGGCAGGAACTATCGGTGGTACATTCTGTGGTAACCCTGTTGCAGCAGCCGCAGCACTTGCAGTAATGGATGTTATGAAGCGTGATGATTATGCAGCTAAGGCAAGACACATCGGAGAGACAGTTATGAAGCGTTACAAGGAGCTTCAGGACAAATACGATGTCATCGGTGATGTAAGAGGACTTGGCGCAATGGTTGGTATAGAGTTCGTTAAGGATAGAGAGACTAAAGAGCCAGCAACTAAGCTTGTTGCAGACCTTATTCAGAATGCTATCCAGAAGGGACTTCTTCTTGAAAGCTGTGGAACAGCAAGCAACACAGTAAGATTCTTAGCACCTCTTACAATGACAGATGAGCAGATGGAGAGAGGTCTTGAAATCTTCGAGGAAGCTTTGAAGGAAGCTTTGGAAGCGTAGTGCAAATGTGGTTTTAACCACAACTTAATTGTGGGAGGATATATTATGGAGCAGAAATCAAAATTTGATAAGGTAATGGGTGCCTGGGACATACTTGTTATCGCATTTGGCGCGATGATAGGCTGGGGCTGGGTAATTAATTCAGGCGACTGGATTACAACTGCCGGATTTATGGGATCAATCATAGCAATGCTTATCGGTGGTGTTATGGTATTCTTCGTAGGACTTACCTATGCAGAGCTTACATCAGCAATGCCTCAGTGCGGCGGCGAGCATGTATTCAGTTACAGGGCGATGGGACCTACGGGTTCTTTCGTGTGTACATGGATGATTATATTAGGATATGTGGCTACCTCAGCATTTGAGGCAACTGCACTTCCAACAGTTATTACTTACCTTTTCCCTAAGTTTAATCAGGTTTACCTTTATTCAATAGCAGGAAAAGACATTTATTTGACAACAATCCTGTTAGGTGTCGGCGTTGCGGTAGTAATTACATTTATTAATATCAGAGGCGCTAAGACAGCAGCTATATTACAGACTGTCCTTACAGCAATTATCGCTGTCGCAGGAATTCTTCTTGTAGTCGGTTCAGCAATCAACGGCGATGGTGCTAATATTACAGGACAAATGTGGGAATCAGGCACAGGTACAACTCTTGGCAGCGTGTTTAAGGTAGCCTGCATGACACCATTCCTTTTTATAGGATTTGATGTAATTCCACAGGCAGCAGAGGAAATTAATGTGCCATACAAAAAGATTGGTAAGATAATGCTTCTGTCTATATTCTTAGCTGTTGCATGGTATCTCCTTATCATATTTGCAGTCTGCTACATAATGCCTCAGAGTGCAATCGCACAGGAAATGTCATCACAGAACGGACTTGTATCAGCCAAGGCTATTGAGATTGCATTCAGGTCACCGCTTATGGGCAAGGTTCTTATTATCGGTGGTTTGTGTGGAATTATCACATCATGGAATTCATTCCTGATGGGCGGCAGCCGTGCGCTATACTCAATGGGTGAGTCACTTATGATTCCTAAAATGTTTGGCAAGTTAGGAAAGCATAAGACTCCTGAAGCAGCTATTATCCTTTGTGGTATTGCCTGCGTTGCAGCTCCTTTCTTTGGAAGAGGCGTGCTTGTATGGTTAGTTGATGCAGCTTCATTTGGCTGTGTTATAGCTTATATGTTTGTTTCAATTTCATTCTGTATCCTTCGTAAGAAGAAGCCAGAGATGGCAAGACCTTACAAGGTTAAGGCAGGTAAATTTGTTGGAGTTATGGCAGTACTTATGGCAGGATTCATGACATTACTCTACATTGTTCCAGCTTCATTTTCAGCAGCACTTGTATGGCAGGAGTGGATTGTAGTTGGTATCTGGATTGCGCTTGGTGTATTCTTCTATTTCTATTCTAAGAAGAAATATGGTGCAGAGTTTGGTCATGATATATTCATTGTCGAGGATGGTGGAAAGGCAGAAGAACAGGAAGAGGCAGTACTTCCAAATGCAAAGTATCCGGACAGACATTTTGTTATTACTGTCGGATGTGAGTACGGAAGCGGCGGACCACAGATTGCCAAGATGGTTGCCGACAGGTTAGGAATCGAGTATTACAACAGAGATCTTGTTGATAAGGTTGTTGCACAGATTGGTGTAGATAAGGGACTTGTTGAAGAGGCTGATACAAAGATTGGTGTAAGATATGCATTTGACACATCATATGGTGTAAGATATGCAAATCTTTCTAACAGGGTTATTGATGCACAGTTCCAGGCAATTAATGATTTTGCCAACAAATCATCATGTGTCATTGTTGGACGAAGCAGTGATTATATTTTAAGAAACAGAGATGATGTTCTCAATGTATTTATATATGCAACTCAGGAAGATGAGATTGCTGCAGTTATGAAGGAAAAGGGCATCAAGAATATGCGTAAAGCTAAAGAAGAATGGGAGTCTGTTGATAAAGCACAGCACGCAAGACATGAGTACATCACAGGAAAGAAGCGTGGCGACAGACACACAAGAGATATGCTTATTAACAGCAGTATCTTAGGCTGGGACGAGACAGCGGATATGATAATTGATATGATTGACCGCAAGTTCGAGCAGGATGATGCTAAGCAGTTAAAGAAGGAGGCTTAAGGCAGATGAAAGGCTTTTCTATAAAGACAGAAATACAGGAATTTGATACATTTGAACAGTTTGCCAAGGAAGCCGGAATCGGTGGGGATGACCTTGTGTTATGCGGAGAGCATACATTTGACAAATACATTGCTCCGCTTAACACAGGTGTCCAGACACTTTTTCGTGAAAAATACGGCAAGGGTGAGCCGACAGATGGCATGGTTGATGCAATACTTAATGAGCTTCGTGATAAGACGTACAATCGTATAATTGCAGTTGGCGGCGGTACAGTTATTGATATTGCAAAGGTTGTTGCTGTTGCAGGAAAGGACGATACTGTAGACGATCTCTACGATAAAGTGGGAAGTCTTACAAAGGTTCATCCTCTTATTATTGTTCCTACAACATGCGGAACCGGCAGTGAGGTTACTAATATTTCGGTAATTAACCGCGTCAGCAAAGGTGTGAAGATGGGACTCGCAGACCCGGCAATGCTTGCAGACAGTGCAGTTATGATAACTAATATGTTAGACTCACTTCCATATAAGATATTTGCAACTTCTTCAACAGATGCAATGGTTCACAGTGTTGAATCCTTCTTAAGTCCTAATGGTTGCAGTATCTCCAGAATTTTCTCAACAGAAGCACTTAAGACTATTCTTACATGCTGGAAAAAATCCGTTGAGGCCGGAGGCGAAGACGCATGGAAGACTTATGCAGCAGATTTCTTAAAGGCTTCTAACTGGGCAGGACTTGGATTCGGCTATGCAGGCTGCGCGGCAGTTCATGCCTGTGCTTATCCATTAGGTTCTGTATATCATATACCTCATGGACAGTCTAACCAGCTTATGTTTAAAGATGTCATGAAGATGTATAAAAAGATTAAGCCGACAGGCAGAATCAATGACCTTGAGGCTGTTATCGCAGAAAGCCTTTCAGTTGCACCTGAAAATGCGCTAGAAGAACTTTATGCACTTATGGATAAGGTGTTAAAGAGCGCACCACTTGAAGAATTTGGTGTGAAAAAATCAGACCTTGCAATATTTGCAGGTGATGTAATAAAGACTCAGCAGAGGCTCCTTAAGAATAATTATGTGCAGCTTAGTGAGGAGCAGATACTTGAAATATATGAAGCTGCGTACTAATAAATGCTTATATCTGTATTCATAATAAAACCATCCCCAGAATACGGCGTGTCAGGAAACTGGCACGTCGTATTTTACGTTAATTCCTCTTGTTAATTAATATCATAAGTGCTATTATCACAATGAAGTTAGCATGAGCTAACAAAAGTAAGCTTTGATTACAAAAAATGCAGGAGTGAATATATGTTTATAGATAACAAGCTGGAAGATGCCACATTTACAACATATGTGGAGATACCGGATAACTAGATTAGTAATATAGAAAAGAAATATAATGTTACATTTGAAAAAGAACATTATGTTAATCTTAATGAAGACGGATATAAGGTAAGGGTTGCTAATCCTGTTACAATGGAAGAAAAGAAAGTTACAATAAGTGGTATTATAATGAATGACAGTCAGAAAATGCTTGTGTGCAGCCAGGATAATGCAAGGAAACTGCTGGGATGGAATGATGGAACATACAATGGACTGCTCTCAGAGAAAAAGCTTGATTTAGGTGATGAGATATCCAAGACTGTTACATCTGATGACATCAGGGAACAGATGCAGACAATTCTTACAGAAATGGGAGTAATTATATATTCCCTTGCGGTAATCGGAGCAATTATATGTATTGCAGCATTGTATGTATCAGTAAATATGCTTATTTCGGAGAACCGCCACAATATATCAATCAATGCTTAAAGTACTTGGTCTTAAGAGACGCGAAATCAACAGGATGGTCATTGATGTGAACCATATAATAATACCCTTTGGCATAGCTGTTGGAATGTTGCTGGGATATTTAATGATGGTAGTAGTATTCAGAATATATTCAGGCATAGAAGGGGTGCTTTATACACCGGCGATAACTGCACAGAGCATAATACTTACTATAGTGATCGTTATAGCGTGCTACGCAGTATCTCTTCTTGTTGTGAGAAGAAAGGCTGATAAGGTGGATATGGTTGAAAGTCTGAAAGATAACAGAGAGTGATTTATTAATAGCAATAAATCAGTAATTGAGTAAAAATGTATCATAAAAAAGGTAAAATGCAGAGATACATATACAAAATGCACAAACGCTTGCGTAAATCTTTGTAATTTTGAGCAATTTCATTTTTATCCTTATTATGGTATTTTTAGCAACAGAGGCGGATTATTTTGCATGATATCGGACACTGCAGCAAAATAACACCTCTTTTGCTATTTAATCTATAATGTATGGGAGGTTAATCATGATTAAGAAGGCAAGAAGGGTTTTTACAGCTGTTGTGGCATTATTATTAGTATGCTTTACGGCAGCACCAGTGTTGTCAGCTAATGCTGCAACACAGAATTCGTGGAATTTTAAGAATTCCAGTTTCAAGAATTTGGGAACAATTAAATCAAGTACTACAGTAGATGGTCTTGGTCTTATGGCTACAAGTAGTAAGACTATGAATGTTAAGGCTGAATCTGTGACAGTGGATGGAACAGCATATACGTATTGTCTGGCTCTTTCTGGTACAGGTTCTACATCTTATCGTTCAGTTAAAGTACCGGTATCTGGATCAGATACAATCAAGGTAGTATTAAGAAGCAGTGGAAGTTCAACACGTAACTTAATAGTAGCAGATTCTAATGGTAAGAAGTTAGGTACGATTGCAGCTAATAAGACAGCTTCATTAGGAACATATTCATATTCAGGATCAGAAGGATATGTATATCTGTATTCAGAGAACAGCGGAATCAACATATACAAAGTTCAGGTTGATTCAAAGAGCAGCAGTTCTTCATCAGGAAGTTCTTCTTCAGGTTCAGGAAGTTCCTCATCAGGAAGTTCATCAGGCAGCAGTTCATCTGTATCAGGTGATTATGTGGTAAAGTCAGGGGGGATGTCTTTATCAGATGCACTTAAGAAAGCTAAGTCTGGTCAGACAGTAGTTATTGATGGAACAGTTAAGTCCGGAGCTGTTTCACTTCCAGCAGGTGTTAATCTTGCAGGAAAGAACAATGCAACAATTGATTTCTCACAGACAAGCGGAAGCTCAGGAAGAGGAATTACAATATCAGGTAATGGAAGCACACTTTCTAACATAACAGTTAAGAATGCTTCAGATAACGGAATCTTTATTTCAGGTTCTAATAATACATTAAAGTATGTAACATGCTGCTACAATGAAGATGCTGGTTTTCAGGTAAGTAATGGCGGAGCCAATAACAAGTTCTACAATTGCAAGTCACATCATAATGCAGATGCAACTGGAGAGAACGCAGATGGATTTGCAGTAAAGCTTCATAGTGGAGAGGGCAATTATTTTGAGAACTGTGTAGCAGAATACAACAGTGATGATGGTTGGGACTGTTATGCAGCACATGGTGCAGTAACTTTAGTTAATTGTCAGGCTAATTACAATGGATACTGTAATGGAATCTATGGAGATGGTAACGGCTTTAAGATGGGTGGAGTAGACAATAAGACATCAGGCGTGAAAGCACATCTTGATCCACTTAATCATCAGCTTATAGGATGTACTGCAAAGGGCAATTATGCTAATGGCTTCGACAGAAATAATCAGAGTGGAGTTGTTACAATGAAGAATTGTACATCAGATTCTAACAAAGGAAAGAATTACAACTGGCCACTCACAGGCAAGCCATCAGCACTTGGCTATAAAGTGACATTTGGAAAAGCAATTATCCAGGATTGTACTAATATCAATGGAAAGAATGATATTTCAGGTGCTACACTTAAGGGCAACTGCAAAGGATTTTAATAATTGAAAGTAATATAATTAATGGCATGCCAGATATATTATAGTCTGGCATGCCATTTTTCATATGTATCATTAATCAATTATATGGTGATTAAGCCATTTGCGTGAGTGAAAACGTATTGAGAATATTATGCCTCGGACACTCCAGTCGGTAAACATTCCAATCCATACAGCAATAGGACCAAAGCCACACACACGGCATAAGAATATAGTAAAGCTTACGCGGCACAACCACATACTTGCGCAGGATGTTATCATTGAGAACTTTACATCTCCAGCGGCACGCATGCCGTATGCAGGGATGAAAGAAAGCACCCATGAAATAGGTTTGGTTATTGTTATGAATAATGTCATTTCAAAACACATTCTGGCACTGTCAGCTTCCATGCCACCAAGTATTGTGATAGGTCTGCATAGGGCAAATACAATAAGGCAGCTTGTGATGATAGCAAGTTCAGCAAGTTTGCTGAGTTTCTTTATGTAATATACTGCCTCATCTTTTCTTCCTGCACCAATACACTGACCGACGATAGTCATAAGACCTATTCCTACGCCCTGTGCAGCAACACCATTAAGATTTTCCAATATATTAGTTACTGCATTTGCAGCAATGGCAGCAGTTCCGAGCGTTGATACAGTTGACTGGATAGCAAGCTTTCCAAACTGGAACATGCTGTTTTCAACTCCTGAAGGAACACCTATATACAGAACTCTTTTTATCAGATCCCAGTCAGGACGGATAGAGTAATATTTATTAATGTAAATAGGCTGTGAGGTATCCCGTAATCTGATAGTTACGACAACTGCACAGAAAATCCTTGATACAAGTGTCGATATGGCAGCACCTGCAACTCCCATGCCGAAGCCAAATATAAGAATAGCATTGCCTCCTATATTAAGGAAGTTGGATATAATTGATATTGTCATTGGGGCTTTACTGTTCTTCTGCGCTCTCATAATAGATGCACCAGCATCATACAGACCGATAAATGGGAATGACAACAGCGTATATAGGAAGTATACCCTGGAGTTATTCATTACATCAGCTTCTACAGAACCAAATATGAATCTTAGAATAGGTACTCTTAATATGAGACATATAGCTGAGATTGATACCGAAAGTACTGTCATTACAAGAAATACCTGTCTTGCTGCGCGGTTAGCACCTTTGGGATTGCTGCTGCCTATGTATTGGGAGCATAGGATAGCACCACCGGCAGCCAGTGCAGACAGAGCCTGTATAATAAGTATGTTAATTGAGTCAACAAGAGAAACAGCGGATACAGCAGAAGCACCAATATTGCTGACCATCATTGTATCAACAGTTCCCATGAAGGAAGAAAGCAGATTCTCAAGCATGATAGGAATTAACAGCCGGCGTATATCTGTGTTTGTAAAAATATGTTCATACTGGTTACTCATAGAAATCACTCCTTAATGTATTAATAATAATTAAAATGCAACTAAATTAATTAACATTAAAGCAACCAATATAATTTATTCCCAACAATATGATATGTCAAGCAGAAATAGTATTTTTAAAAACATGAGATTAAATTTTATAAATAAAAATGCTTGCAATTATTGTGATTATATGGTATCTTAAAAAAGCACTGTTTGTTCAGTGCATATTGCGGGTGTAGTTCAATGGTAGAACACTAGCCTTCCAAGCTAGATACGTGGGTTCG
>CAMDYG010000064.1 GCA_945910225.1 uncultured Eubacterium sp.
CTTGTTTTCCGAAGGAAAATCCGAGCTCACAGCGAGGAGAGGGATTTACCTCCTTATTTTCTTATACACATGACGCGTACCTGTGCACTAGAATGATAGTACACTATAACAATATGACTGTCAATACGTTTTTAGAATAAAATATAAAGACATTTGCAAGCTCTAAATACCTGATGTATGATAATCGTTATAAAATTGAAGGACAATAATACAATATGACAATACAGCAGGCATATAAAATATTTGATGTTAAATTCAACATAACAACAATAGATTTGAAGAAACGATACAGGAAACTTATGCATAAAGTGCACCCGGATGTAGTGCTGGATAAACAAAATATATACCAATACAGTGCCTATGAGATTAATGAAGCGTACACAATTCTATCTGAGCAGGCAGATGGTAAGAATATAAAATATAATTATAGAGAGCAGAATTCTGATTATCATCAATACAAAGAGGATTCACAAGAATATAGATGGACGGCGCCAGAGAATGAATATGCTTATTGTCAGCGCAATGTGTATCATTATGCAGATAATTATGATGGTACAAGAGTAGGAAGATTCAGGGTTGCCAGAGGAAGGTATATGTGGACACCTGAAGAGGATTTTAAGTTGTTTCTGCGCAGTATATATGAATGTAGTGAAGAGCAGCTTAACAGTATTGATATGGAATATGCAAAGCAGCCTGATGCAGAAAGAAAATTTAAGTTTCAGGCAGAATTGGCATACCTGTTGGCGCAGCAATTTACTGCAACATCAGAAACGCTAGAAAGTATCCTCACATCAATAGATGATGATGCCAATATATTTTATATTGGAGCAATGCTTGAATTACAGGATGAATCAGGATTTGTAAAAGCAGGAATGAAGCTGTATCCATCAGGAATAAAGAAACATAGATTATATGTAATGACAAGATCAGGAAGAGATGCAGGTTATATATCTTTTAAAGATGACAGATTGTATTATGTGCTGATCCCGATTCTTGAACAGAAGCGGGCATTGGTGAAGATAGAAGTATCTGCAAAACAAGACAGGCATAATACCATGGGAGCCAGAAAATATAAGAATCTTGATTTGTGGGTAAAGATTGGAAATAATGCGACATTTCCAGAAAATATCAATATGAGAATAGAGGATTTGCTTAATAAATATCGTGATAGTATGTAAAAAATGGTCATATCAGAACACAAAGCCTGATATGACCATCTTATTATTTAATTCTTAGATTGTGCGTCAGTGTTATTGTCTGATTTGTCTGACTTGGCTCTGTCAAGCCAGATGCCAAGTCCACAGGCAGCAACAGCAAGAACAATGACGATACCAACTGTTATATTATCTAACATATGATTATCCTTTCAAACTTAGTCAAACATAGATATTCTGAAACGAAGCTTTCTGTATAATTTATATACAATGGTCCCGAAAATACCTACAGTTATTCCAACGGTAGATGCAACAGATACACCTCCACCCAGAATAATACCGATTATCATTAAAATATTCATATTTATTGCCTCTTCACATAGTTGTTTAATATTACTAATAATATATAAAAATAATGTATTACCAGAAAATGTTCTGATTTAATGATAATCTGTTATTTCTTGCCGTCAATCTGATGGATATAATTGAGAGTGACAGTGGTGCTGCATGTGATAGAATCATGCATTACGTCTGTCGATTTAAAATAGATACTGATACCTATAGCTGTACATAACCCGCAAAATAAAAATTGGAATATGCGTAATACATTACGGGAACTGCTCCTGTCTGCTGTAAGATTAGAAAAAGATGTTCTTACAATTCCAAGCATTTCAGTTGTACATGGTAAGGTATCACTGACAGAAGGTTCAGGTGTAGCAAATACCCTGGCCTCTGATACGGAAAAAGAGTCCACTTCTGGAACATATGTATTAGCCCTGTCGAGGCACATGCCAATAAGGAAAAATGTTATTACAAATATGCAGCTTAACAGTCTTTTAAAGCTTTTCTTCATAAGAACATCTCCCTTCCAAAGTGAATCTTATCTCATTTAATATATCATATTCTAAGTTGGGAATAAAGAGAAAAATGCTGGTTTGACAATCCAGTGCGAAATAGGTAAAATACATATAAAAATATTCATTTTGGGATATGAAAATGCATCGTGAATCAGGAGGAATTTAATATGGCATGTTTTATAGTACCAGGTGCTGAAGCTATCGTTACAACAGCGATAACTAAGATTGTTGAAAAGAAAGAGAAGAAGGAAATATGTTCGTGCGAGACAGAAGGTGCTGTAGAAGCAGCTAAGGAAAAAAAGGCACTTCCATTTTCTAGAAAGTTAAAGTGGCTTAACAATATGCTTTGGGGAGGAACAGCTTTACTTGCATTCGAGCATGTATGGCATGGCGAGGTTACACCTTTCTTTCCATTCTTAACAGCTGCAGGCAATGCTCAGGATGCTGTGCAGATGCTTAAAGAGATGGCAACTGCCGGTGTTGGAATGGCAGTGGTTGTTACAGCTGTGTGGGTCGGCATGGTAGCAATAGCTTCCGGAGTAGAAAAGAAAGCAGCTAAGGAAGCAGAAGTTAAAGGATTGGAGAGATAATTATGACATTACTTATAGCTGTATTTGCAGCGGTTATAACTACTATCATATGGTATACTAATGACAAGCGTTCGCAGTTAAAACTTGGAACACTTGCGCTTATGTACTGGGGTGCATCACTTATGTGGATGGTAGATGCAGTTGTGGAATATATTGAACTGGGGGCAGAGTACTTTACTCCGGCGTCATCAGATATGCTTAATGATGCATTTTTGGGCTTATCAGTTGTAGCTTTCGGACTTATCATATGGCTTGTCATACTTATGGTTAAAGATCCGTTTGGAGTAGTACGCAAGACTGTACTTAATAAATAAAGAAGATTGTTGGGATATGGATTTTAAGAGAAAAGAACTTGCTAAAAATGCTAAGAAGAACTTAAAAAAACATTACTGGCTGTTAGTAGCAGTCTGCCTTTTTGCGGCTTTCATTGGCTCTGAATTTACAGAGACAATGGAAGCCTTTAAAAGTTTAGGAACAGTTAACAATGAAATTCAGGGTGCAGCATCGGTTGAGGCGAATGTTGATACTGTCGCTAACAGTTCGGTTGTAAGTTCAGTGGTTCAGGCAATGGGCGCAGTAATCACGGGTGACGATGATTTCGGAAGGAAGCAGTCTGATGCGAAGGTTTCAGAGGCCAAAGACAATGCAACCAAGGTATTGGGCAGAACAAGAGGAGTATTTGCATCTTTAGTTAATGCTATAACATCAGGTGGAATTGTATTTACATTTGTGGATTCACTATCATCAGTCATAAGTTCAAGAAGAGCAGTAGTGCTTATACTTCTTATAGCGGCACTTATGGTATATGTGTTTATAACATTTTTTATCAAGAAAACTTATCTTGTTATATCAAGAAGAATAGTGCTTGAAACGCGCACATATGATGCTGTTCCACCTGGAAAGTTCATGTTTCTTCTCCGGGTAAAAAGATGGATGAAGGCATCGTGGGTGCTTATTGTCAATAATGTATATGAAATATTATGGTCACTTACAATTGTGGGTATATTTGTGAAGCATTTTTCATACATGCTTGTGCCATACATTATTGCGGAGAATCCTGATATGAAGGCAAATGAGGCTATAACCTTATCAAGAAAGATGATGAAAGGCTACAAATGGCGGGCGTTTCTCTATGGATTATCATTCATTGGCTGGACAGTGATTGGAATGGCAACATTAGGTGTTGTGGGGGTTCTGTTTGTGAATCCTTACAAAGCTGCATTTTATGCAGAATTCTATGCAAATGTAAGAGCAGTATATCTTGAAAAAGAACCGGAGACAGTTCAGTGGCTTAATGATTCATACCTGTATGAAAGACCATCAGAAGCGCATCTTAAAAATGTATATGCAGATGTATATGAACTTATAGATAGCCCACAGCCACAGATTGATTTTGATGATTACCACAATTCGAGAATAGGAAGATTGAAGAAATTAAGAGTATTTTTAGCCAACACATTTGGCATAATACTTATTAACAGCAAGGCCGAGCTGGAATTTGAAGAAAAAAAGAAGGAAATGCTTCGTATGAGTAAGAATAAAGCAGAAGCAGTTGGAAAAGCCTATCCTGCCCGTCTTTTCAATCTTAAGGAACACAGAGTTGACCTTGAAAATACAGTGTATATGCGTAATTATTCAATACCATCGCTTATACTGATATTCTTTTCGTTATGTTTTGTGGGATGGATATGGGAGGTTACGCTTCATCTGATATCGTCACATACATTTGTAAACAGAGGTGTTCTTCATGGGCCATGGCTTCCTATATATGGTTCAGGTGGAATACTCATACTGATATGTCTTAAAAAATTAAGAAATAAACCGGTTGTGGAATTCTTTGCATCAGTAGTTTTGTGCGGATTTGTTGAATATTTTACATCGCTGTATCTGGAAATCAGCTGCGGAAGAAGATGGTGGAATTATAACGGGTATTTTCTTAACCTTAATGGAAGAATATGTGCGGAAGGTCTTTTAGTATTTGGACTTGGCGGAGTTGCAATAGTATATATTATTGCACCGCTTCTTGATAATTTCTTCAGAAAGATTAAGCTGAGAGTTGTTGGTGCAGTGTGTGCGGCACTGATAGTTGCATTTGTTGTGGATATGGTATATTCCAAAAAGAATCCTAATACGGGTAAAGGAATATCAACATTTAATGATAATACACCAGAATATATGCTGGCAGAAATGTATCAGGGGGCAGAGGACAGGTATGAGGATAGAATATCTTTTAATCAGAAATTTTAAATCAATCAGAGAACTTGAGATTAATGATATTGGAGATGTACTGATTCTTGTTGGCAGAAATAATGCAGGAAAGAGTGTAGTTCTCGATGCAATAAGGGCGGTTACCGGGGATTATGAAGTTTCGTTAAGAGATTTTAATGATAATGAGGGGAATATAAGCATTACAGTACGCATCAGTATTGAAGATGAGGATCTGGCTGTATTGTATCAGAAGGGACAGGTCAGCTCTTTTAAGCATTATGACTTGTGGTATAAGGATTTTTGTAATAAACTTCCATCGTTAAAGGATGGTATTCTTGAATTTGAGTATGTATATAGCCGGGATGGCAAGATTAAGTACAGGGATGGAGTTAAGAAGAACAATATTTATATAAAGACAGTTCTTCCAAGAATATTCTATGTTGACCACGAAAGACGCAAGTCATCAATTCAGGAAGATCTTATTATGCTGCAGGGTGGAACCGAATATGCAGATCTTAAAGATAATGTGTGTATATTTGATAAGCATAGGATGTGTAATCAGTGCTTTAATTGCATAGGAATCATTAACCGAAAGAAACCGGAACAGTTATCTTTATTAGAAACAGCGAGACTTATGCAGTATAAGCTGTTTAATTTTAATCTGGCTAATTTTGAGAACAAACTTAATGAAAAATTCAAGAATAATGGAGGCATTGGAGAACGGATTCATTATCAGATTACATTTGATGCAGAAAAGCTCATGCATGTTGATACAATTGTTCACAATGAAATGCGTGACACAGATGGGGATGTCAATGACCTTTCTGATGGCCTGAACAGTATCTACATTCTGTCACTGCTTGAAACATATGCAGAATATGGAAGTACGGTACCATACATTATTCTGATTGAAGATCCGGAAATATATCTACACCCTCAGTTACAGAAGATTGCAAGTGAAATCCTGTACAAGCTTTCAAGAAAGAATCAGGTTATATTCTGCACGCATTCACCACAGATGTTATTTAACTTTACTACAAGACAGATTCGTCAGGTAGTCAACGACAGGGATAATAACACAGTTGTTACTCCGGAGGCAGATATTGATGATATATTAGATGATCTTGGATATGCTGCTAATGATCTCATGAATGTGAGCTTTGTATTTATAGTGGAAGGAAAACAGGACAGAAGCCGTCTGCCGCTACTTCTGGAGAAATATTATTCAGAAGTTATAGATGAGAATGGCAATCTCAATCGTATAGCGATAATTGCAACTAACAGCTGCACCAATATCAAGACTTATGCCAATCTGAAATATATCAACACATTATATCTTAAGGATGAGTTCCTTATGATAAGGGATGGAGATGGTAAGGATGCTGACCGCTTAAGAGACCAGCTTACCAATTATTACAGGCAGCGCGCAAAGCAGGATTATGGTAATCTTCCAAGAGTAACAGATCGTAATGTGCTTATATTAAAATATTATTCATTCGAGAATTATTTTCTTGACCCTGAGATAATGACTAAGATAGGCGTTGTAAAAAGTGTAGACCAGTTCTATGATATATTATATGCCAAATATAAAGAATACCTGTACCGTCTTGTCAGCACTAAGAAAATGTTAGAAAAACTGAACATAACAATTGAGACAAGACAGGACATTATAGACAACATGGAGAATATAAGGAAATATGTCAGAGGACACAACCTATACGACATATTCTACGGAAGATATAAGGGCGAGAAAGAAAATGCGATTCTAAAAGCATACATAGACGCAGCTCCGAGAGAGAACTTTGACGATATATTCACTGCAATTGATAATTTCGTATATTTCAATAACCGCAAGAATTAATTAAAAAATTATATTAATCCCAAGGGCGTCTAACTACCGTTGCATCTCTCTATGATACATGTTCTCATGGATTCCTGCATCTAGTGTGAGTAAATGCCACCATATATAGTTTATTACGGATAGGTAAATCAAACGCGCTTCGCATGAACGAGATTTACCTATCCGAACTTTTATAGATAGCGGCATTAACTCACACACAATTCAGAATAAATAGAACATGCACCATATAGAGACACAATGGTAGTTATACACTCTTATTAATGCAATATTTAGTTGCATGACTGCCTGATTAAATTGGAATACCAGTACGCGGAATCCTTTGGAATTCTCTGCTGGGTTTCATAATCGACATAGATTAACCCGAATCTTGGGTCGTAGCCGCTGTGCCATTCGAAATTATCTGTGAATGACCAGTGGAAGTAGCCGAGTATCGGAACACCGGCTTTGTACGCTTTTTCAAGGTCTGTGAGATATCTTGTCAGGTAGTCGATACGGTTGTTGTCGTGGACTTTGCCATCAAGACTTATGATATCGTTGCAGGCAAGTCCATCCTCAAATATATATATTGGAAGATTATATCTTTCATACAGATATCTTATACCATAATTCATAACACCGGGAGTTACAGGCCAGCCAAGTGCTGTTCTGGGGCTGCCGGGTTTTTTCTTTATGTGTCCGGTTGAATTTACTTCGTGACCATTGTATATATTGATTCCTAAGAAGTCTATTGGCTGATGTATCAGTTCAATGTCCCCTTCTTTAACAAATGGCAGTTCTTCATAATGTCCGATTTTTTCAAGACCATTTTCGAGATGTAATCCGGAACCTGCTATATCAGGATATTTTCCCAGACAAGTCATATCACAGAATATTGTATGATTAAATGTCATATTTCCTGGAACTATTTTAAAACATTCAGACCGTGCGGCATCAATATCTTCATCACTTGTGCTTGCTGGAAAACATAAATCACCGGTACTTGAAAAACCAGTATGTATAGGTTGTCTGGCAACTGCACGCATTCTGCTGACGGCAAGTCCGTGAGCAAGTGCGAGATGATGGACTACTGACAAGACAGATACCGCGTCAAGCTTTTTGCCTGGGGCATGTAGTCCAAGCATGTATCCAAGACCTGATATTATCTGTGGCTCATTGATTGTTGCAATATTAGTGACTCTGTCAGAAAAATGCTTACATATGAATTCTGCATAGTCAGCGAATATATATGCAGTCTGCCGGTTAAGCCAGCCACCATTATCTTCAAGAGCCTGAGGCAGATCCCAATGATAGATTGTGATAAATGGTTTTATATCGTTTTCAATACAATAATTAACTATATTGTCGTAAAATTCAAGACCGGATTTATTGTAGTGAACATTGCCATCAGAGTCTTTTACGATACCTTCAGGAAATATTCTTGGCCATGATATAGAAAAACGATAAGCCTGTATGCCAAGGCTTTTCATAAGAGCTATATCTTCGCGGTAGCGGTGGTAGTGGTCACATGCTTCATTACCATTCTCATTATGTGCAATATTGCCAGGGGCATTAGAAAAAGTATCCCAGATAGAAAGACCTTTGCCATCTTCAGCAAAGGCGCCTTCTATCTGATAGGAACTGGAGGCAACTCCCCATAGAAAGTTCTTATCAAACATAATTTTATTCCTTTCTTATCTTATCGAAAAATATCAGATGTTAACAATTACATTGTATTCCTTAATGTCCTTGCTGTAAGGTACAGTGTTTCCGGAGATTTCATTACCATTAACAATAAGGGAAGATACACGTTCATGTTTAGTGTTGGTTATAGTAATGTTATATACAGCTTCCCTGAATTTTCTTGTAATAGTAAGATTCTTTATTGAATCAGGAAGACAAGGGTCAATTGTCAGTCCGTCAAATGAAGCTCTGACACCAAGAATATACTGTGAAATACTTGTGAATGTCCATGCTGCAGTTCCTGTAAGCCAGCTATTCTTGGCTTCGCCAAATCTTGCAGCATCTTTACCGGCAATCATCTGAGAGTATACATAAGGTTCAGTGCGATGTACCTCACTTATTTCTTCGAGATATGCAGGACATATCTTTTTATATGTTTCGAAAGCTCTGTTTTTGTCATCAACAACTGTTTCTGCAATGGATATCCAAGGATTATTGTGACAGAATATACCAGCATTTTCTTTGTATCCAGGTGGATAAGAAGATACTTCGCCAAGTTCAAGATGATATGACTTGTAGGCTGGCTGCAAAATCATAATACCATATTTGGTATCAAGAATTTTTTCAACTGAATCCATTGCTTTCTGCGCAAGTCCTTCTTTAACACCGATACCAGCCATAACACAGAATCCCTGAGGTTCAATGAATATCTGGCCTTCTTCACATTCGTGGGAACCAACTTTGTGACTTTCTGCATCATATGCACGAAGGAACCATTCACCATCCCAGCCGGCGTCAAGAACTGCTTTATACATTTCGTCAACAT
>CAMDYG010000065.1 GCA_945910225.1 uncultured Eubacterium sp.
TACGCAGATTCAAGAGAAACTGTGCTAAGGCAGGCATTCAGCAGGAAATTCGTAAGAGAGAACATTACGAGAAGCCAAGCGTAAGACGTAAGAAGAAGTCAGAAGCAGCTAGAAAACGTAAGTTCAACTAATAATTAATATTTTTGACATGAGAGAGCGGTGCGTAGGCATCGCTCTTTTTGAGTTTTATTATTTTTGTTAGATAAAATAGTTTACAAATAAAATATATTGTGTATAATATAAATATGAAATCAATGTGATTTCAACAAATACGCTTCACAATGTGCGACAAAGAAACATTGTTTATTCAAATGCATTTCGCAATGTATGCTTAAACATTACTTATGCAAATACGCTTCACAATGTGCGACAAAGAAACATTGTTTTAAGAGCTGATGTAATTATTACATTGGCTCTTTTACGTAAAGGGGGAAAATGAAACAAAACGGAATGTACTATATTAAAGATGAATATAAACAGCTTGTTCGCAGTCTTGGAGGGGAATGGAATGATAAAAAGAAAAGACCGATTGTGTGTCTGATACAATCTGCAGAACATCCTGATTTATATTGGGCAGTTCCAGTTGGCAAAGTTAATCATAGAGATTCAAAGGCAATGGAGAGAATTGAGTTGTATATGAATAAGCCTAACAGGGATTTAAGGAGCTGTTACTATCATTTGGGGAGAACTACCAATAAATCAATCTTTTTCATTTCTGACGCTATTCCGATAACTGATAAATTTATTTTGTCAGAACATTTTGCATCTAATGACAAGCCTTATATAATAAAGAATCCTGTTTTACTGGAAAAACTTAATTATAAATTAAATAGGATACTTAATTTTGAAGCAACAAATCATAATTATTTCAGACAACATATAACAGATATTAAGAATTATCTTATAAAAGAATTGGAAAATCAAAAGGAATAATTAATATAAATTAAGTTGTTAGTGACTTGCGTTATACTGATCTACAGTTAATTAATCATCACAGATTGTACAATCTATAACATAATCATAAAGCTTTGAAGATTTTTTATGCATTCATATATTTAAAAGTTACAGCATAGAATATAAAAATGATTAGTGGAAGTCTGCTTATATGGTCGATTTTATCAGCAGTGGAATAAGGCTCGGACAGATGTGTGATCTTAGCAGAGATGTTGTTGCAGGACTTCCTGTTATATCAATGCTGGGGGACTGCGAAGTTTTTATAGAGAATTACAGAGGGATTCTTGAGTATTCGAGTGAATATCTTAAGATAGCCACTAAGATAGGAAATATAAGTGTGAGTGGGAGCAATCTTGTGATATACCACATGAATCAGGATGAAATTCTTCTTAGAGGGCGTATTGGCAAAGTTTCTCTAAAAGGAGAGGCTGATGAAAAGGATACATAATTATATTGTTATTGAAATATCAGGGTGGGAACGGGAACGTTTTGTGAACTTGTGCTGCCGCCATGGCGTTACTTTGTATAATTGCCAGTGTGAGAAAGAGATAATCAGGACGAGAATAACAAGAAAGGATTATTTTCAGACCAGAGAATTAAGAAGAAAATGTCATGTTAATATTAGAGTTGTAAAGAAACATGATATAAAGTTTCTTTTTGCCAGATACAGACGCAATTATTCGATATTTGCAGGTTTTGTGGCTGCATTTTTACTGATGTTCATTGCCAGCAGATTCGTGTGGAGTATTGAAATCGACGGTAACCATATATATACGCAGGAAGCTGTGCTTAAGTTTTTGGAAGAGCAAGGTGTTACTACCGGTGATAAGGTAAAAGATATTGATACAGAAAATATAGAAAAAGTCATTAAAAATGAACTGCCACAGATTACATGGGTTAATGTCAGGATTGAAGGAAATGTGCTGAAAGTCAGCATTGATGAATCCAAGGCTGATGAATTAAAAAGTGAAAATATTGATGGCAATATTATTTCGGAATATTCAGGAATTGTAGAATATATTATAACGAGAAGCGGAACACCGAGAGTTACAGTTGGGGATGAGGTTTCGGAAGGGGATATCCTTGTTGAAAACATATTGTATGTTCCGGATGATTACGAAGAAAATATACAGCAGTTTCAGACGCAGGCACAGGCAGATATTTTTATTAGAACACATTTATCGATTGAAAAAGAACTGGAGACTTCATATGTTGACAAGATATATACAGGACGCAGTAAGACGACATATGTCTTCAACATAAATAAATACGAAATTTCCTTCGGATTTCCAAAACACTTAAAAGAGTATGACAGGATTGTGAATGATGAAAACATAAAAATTGGCAATCTGATAGCACTACCAGTAACCATGCAGAAGATTACTCTTAATGAGTATAATGAATGTGAATATGAATATGATGATGAAGAGGCAGAAAGCATACTTAATGAAAAGATAGACAGAATTATAAAACATTTAAAGCAAAATAAAGTGCAAATAAATGATTATCATGTTAATATAGAAAGAAGCGGGGATAAGTTTATTGCGCATGCAGATATTGATGCAACTGTTCCGGCAGATTATGATGTCAGGAAGGTAATAGAGACTTATGAGTGAAGTAGAAAGCCTTATTAATATACCAGCCAGTCATTGTTCTAATATATTTGGGCAATTTGACGAATACGCTAAAGCTATAGAGAAAACATTTAATGTTACAATTATTGTAAGAGATGGGTCTGTAAAGGTGATTGGTGCGCAGGAAGCTGTAAAGAGAGCGACAGATGTACTAGATTATCTATATGAGTTATCAAAACGTGGTAATCAGATAACAAGACAGAATGTTGATTATTCGATTGCACAGTCCTTTGAAGAAAAGGCAGATGTGCTTATTGAGATTGATTCGGATACTGTCTGCAGGACGATCGCAGGAAGACCTATTAAGCCTAAGACTTTTGGACAGAAGGAATATGTTGATGCCATAAGAGATAAGATGATTGTATTTGGTGTAGGACCTGCAGGAACAGGTAAGACATACCTGGCAATGGCAATGGCTATTAATGCATTTAAGAATAATGAAGTTAATAAGATTATTCTTACAAGGCCGGCAATTGAGGCGGGCGAAAAGCTTGGATTTCTGCCAGGTGATTTACAGAGCAAGGTTGATCCGTATCTCAGACCTTTGTATGATGCACTTTTTCAGATTATGGGTGCAGAGAGTTTTAACGCCAATATGGAAAAAGGACTTATTGAGGTTGCACCGCTGGCATATATGCGAGGACGTACACTTGATAATGCATTTATAATTCTTGATGAGGCACAGAATACAACACCTGCACAGATGAAAATGTTCCTTACACGAATAGGATTTGGCTCTAAGGTTGTTGTTACTGGCGATATGACGCAGAAGGATCTGCCAAGAGATACAGTATCAGGTCTTGAGGTTGCAAATAAGGTTTTATCCAAGGTTGAAGAGATAAAATTTATAAAGCTTACTAATAAAGATGTTGTGAGACATCCTCTTGTACAGAAGATTGTCAAGGCATACGAAGATTACGAGGAGAACCAGGCTAAGGCTGCAAAGAGAAGAGAAGCAAGAAAGGTAAGCCAGACAGGAAGGAGAAAAGATTGATATGACTATTAATATAGAGTACGAAGCTGAGGAAAAGCTGAATCTGAATTATGAGAAGATAATTACTGATGTTGTTAATGAGGCGGTTGATTATGAAAAATGTCCATACGAGGCAGAGGTTAATGTAACACTTGTTGACAGTGAATCTATTCATGAGATTAATAAGGAATACAGAAATATTGATTCTCCAACAGATGTGCTTTCATTTCCTGGTGTTAATTATGTCACACCTTCGGATTTTGATGCGATTGAGGATGAACTGGAGAACAATGCAGAGGATTATTTTAATCCGGATACGGGAGAACTTCTTCTTGGTGATATTGTTCTGTGCGTCCAGAAGATTAAAGAACAGGCGGACAAGTATGGGCATTCCGAGAAAAGAGAACTTGCTTTTCTTACAGCACACAGCATGATGCATCTATTTGGATATGACCACATGACACCAGAAGAGAGTGCAGTTATGGAAGCCAAACAGAAAGAGGTGCTTGACAGACTTGGAATTACTCGTTAGTTAAGAGGTGATGATGTATGACAGACAGAGATCTTATTGCTAAAGCTAAAGAAGCGCTTAAGTATTCGTATTCGCCATATTCACATTTTGCGGTTGGAGCAGCACTTCTTAGTACTGATGGAAAGGTGTTTACAGGATGTAATATTGAGAATGCATCTTTTGGTGCAACCAACTGCGCAGAAAGGACTGCTATATTTAAGGCGGTAAGTGAAGGTATAAAGGATTTTTCAACTATAGCGGTTGTGTGTTCAGGAAGCCAGCCGGCTTATCCATGTGGAATATGCAGACAGGTTATGTCCGAATTCTTCAATCCTGATACAAGGATTATTGTTGAGGATGGAGACAGAATTAGAACATATACAATGATGGAGATTCTGCCAGAGAGCTTTTTATTATAGTATATTATTGTACATTAATGTCAATACTTCCCGGTAAGGACAACTTACAGGAGGGAATATTGATGAATAAGAAATCATTCTGGCTTTATGTGGTGATTATGGCTATGGCTGTAATAGCTTTAGTTCTTGCAATAGTAATACTTGTAGTTACTGATGATAAAAAGCCCGACGGGCAGCATTTTAAGGAAGAGGTAAGTTCACAGGTAACAAAAGTAACTGAAAGTGAAGAATACCAGTATGTGCTTAAATACGAGAGAGATACTTTGAGAATTTACAGAAATATTGCTGATGAGGGGCGTGAAGTATTCTACGATTATGCAGATATCAATGTAGAATTACTTCCGCACGATATAAAGGAAAGACTTACAAAAGGAATATATTTTGATGGAGAAGCACAGTTGTATGATTTCTTACAGACATACAGCAGCTAGAAAGGATTTACATGGTTAAGATTATTTCGGACAGTACAAGTGATTTGACTAGGGAACTTATAGATGAATATGGTATATCTGTTATTCCGCTTCATATTCTGTTAGGAGATGATGAATATAGGGATGGTGTTGATATTACACCAGATAAGATATATGAATGGGCAGACGAGAACAAGACAACACCTAAGACATCTGCTGTTTCTATTGAGGATACGATTAAGGTGTTTAAAAATGTTCTTGAAGCTGGAAGTGATATTGTAGCATTTGCAATATCAGAAGATATGTCAACTACAGCTAATGTCTTCAGACTTGCAGCTAAAGAACTGGAGGCGGAAGAAAGAATTCATGTCATAGATTCTGAAAATCTTTCAACCGGGATAGGACATCTTGTGGTTGAAGCAGCTGATATGGCACTAAAAGGCATGTCTGCATCTGAGATTGAGAAGAATATATTAGAATTAAGACCAAGAGTCAGGGCAAGCTTTGTTGTTGACACGCTTACTTACCTTCACAGAGGAGGAAGATGCAGTGGACTTGCTGCCATGGCTGGAGGCGTACTTAAACTTCATCCAAGAATTGAAGTTAATAACGGTAAGATGAATCCTGGAAAGAAGTACAGAGGACGCATGAAGAATGTTGTACTGGACTATGTTAAGGATATGGAAGAAGACCTTAAGATGGCTAAGAAAGACAGAGTGTTTATAACACATTCAGGTTGTGATAAGGAGATAGTGGAGGATGTAAAAGATTATCTTAAACAGCTTGAAGTATTTGATACAATATACGAGACAAGGGCAGGCGGAGTTATATCTTCACACTGTGGTCCGGGAACATTAGGTGTTCTTTTTATTGCAGGGAAATAATTTCAGGAGAAATATATGGCTAAATTTACTAAAAAAGCGATAATGGACTGCTTTCTTAATATGCTAAAGCATAAGAATATTGACCGGATTACAGTTACAGATATATGTGAGGAATGTGGAATTAACAGGAATACATTTTATTATTATTTCAGTGATATATATGATGTGCTTGACAGTGTTCTTATAGAAGAGACTGAAAAGAATATTGACATTACTGAAGATGCAACGTTTTATGAGACATACAGTAAGGCGGCCTCCGTCATTATTGAGTATCGTGCGGCAGTTATTCATGTGTATAATTCCAGAAACAGAGATATTATTGAGAAATATCTGCATAATACGACAGAATATCTTGTGGGACTTTTTGTTAAGAGATATTGTGAAGGACATAAGCTTACAGAAGGCGATAGAGAGTATATAACATGCTTTTACAGCTATTCAATAGTCGGAATTGTGTCACGCTGGATTAGCGATGGAATGCCGCCATATGACAAAGATTTGATTAAACGTTTTTCAGAATCGTTTGATGCAACGATAGATACAATGATTAATCTGTGTGAGGCTAATAATTAATTGTTAAAAACAGACAAAACATGTAAAGTGTTCGATTTTGGGACAAAGTACATGCTTTGCCTGTTTTTTTATTTAGAGAAAAAATGTATGCTAAATACAATAAAAAGCGGCAAAAATAAATAAGAAATCACGGAAAGGTGGAAAAGATTATGAGCAAAAAAGCATTAAAACTTGGAGCAGCTTCTATCCTTGCACTTGGGGCAGGTGCGGCAGTTGTATCAAAGAAGAACAAAAGGGATGAGCAGAAGAAAGTAACTAATGATATTCAGAGAAGAGCTCATGAAGAGTTTCGTAATACTGAAAGAGGAAAATATACAAAGAATAGTAAGGGGATATACTATTCTAATGGTAACTATGAAGCATTTGCAAGACCAGAAAAACCAGAAGGGGTTGATGATAAATCGGCTTATATTGTAGGAAGTGGTCTTGGTGCATTAGCTGCGGCATGCTTTCTTGTAAGAGATGGACAGATGAAAGGCGGGAATATTCATATTCTTGAGGCTATGGATATTGCAGGCGGTGCATGTGATGGTATTAATGATCCGACAAGAGGCTATGTAATGCGTGGAGGACGTGAGATGGAAAATCATTTTGAGTGCCTGTGGGATCTGTTCAGAAGTATTCCATCACTTGAAACTCCGGGAGTTTCTGTACTTGATGAGTATTATTGGCTTAATAAGCATGATCCTAATTATTCTCTTTGCAGGGCTACTGTAAATAGAGGTGAAGATGCACATACAGATGGCAAATTTAATTTGAGCCAGAAGGGCTGTATGGAGATAATGAAGCTTTTCTTCACTAAAGATGAGGATCTGTATGATAAGACAATTGAAGATTTCTTTGATGAAGAAGTATTTAATTCGGATTTCTGGCTGTACTGGCGTACGATGTTTGCATTTGAAAACTGGCACAGTGCACTTGAGATGAAGCTTTATATACAGAGATTTATTCATCACATAGGCGGACTTCCAGATTTCTCAGCATTAAAGTTTACTAAGTATAACCAGTATGAGTCACTTATTCTTCCAATGCAGAAATACCTTGAAAATGCAGGCGTTGATTTCAGGTTTAACACAAGAGTTGATAATGTAATATTTGATTTCAGGGACGGAAAGAAAATTGCAAAGACTATTGAATGTACTGTAAAAGGTGAGACTAAGACAATTGATCTTACTGAGAATGATTTGGTGTTCGTTACTAATGGAAGCTGTACAGAAGGCACTATATACGGCGACCATACACATGCACCTGTTGGAAATGCAGAGGTAAGAACAAGCGGCTGCTGGAGCCTGTGGAAGAATATTGCAGCACAGGACAGCTCATTTGGACACCCTGAGAAGTTCTGTGGTGATATATCAAAGTCTAACTGGGAGTCTGCAACTGTTACAACAAGTGATGAGAAGATTATTTCTTACATTAAGAAAATATGTAAGAGAGATCCAAGAACAGGAAGAGTTGTTACAGGCGGAATTGTCAGCTGTAAGGATTCAAGCTGGCTTTTAAGCTGGACAATTAACAGACAGGGACAGTTTAAGGAACAGAAGAAGGATGAGGTGTGTGTATGGGTATACAGCCTGTTTACCGATGTTGATGGTGATTATATCAAGAAGCCTATGAAAGAGTGTACTGGTGAAGAGATTACAGCAGAATGGCTGTATCATCTTGGCGTTCCTACTGAAGAGATTGATGAACTTGCCAAGAACCATTGTAACACTACACCAACAATGATGCCGTTTATTACTGCATTTTTCATGCCACGAAGAAAAGGCGACAGACCGGATGTTATTCCTGATGGCTGCGTTAATTTTGCATTCCTTGGACAGTTTGCGGAAACTCCTAGAGATACAATATTTACAACAGAGTATTCGGTAAGAACTGCAATGGAAGCTGTATATGGACTGCTTGGCGTTGACAGAGGTGTTCCTGAGGTCTGGGGCAGTGTGTATGATGTAAGAGACCTGCTTGATTCATCTGTAAAGCTTATGGATGGCAAATCACCATTAGAGATTGATTTAGGACCACTTAATTGTATCAAGAAGGTTGTCTTGAAGAAGATAAAGGGAACTGTTATTGAAAAGGTATTAAAAGACCATGATGTAATTAAAGATTATATGAAATATTAGTTATAAATATCTGTTGATGCATTAGGGTAGTGATCTGTCTGGTCACTACCCTAATGCTATGTCAAGGACCATCATAAGCACAAATCCTACAGCAGCACCTATAGTTCCTATATTGCTGTGTTCACCATTCTGCGATTCAGGAATAAGCTCCTCTATTACAACGTACATCATTGCACCTGCTGCGAAAGAAAGCAGATAAGGAAGAACTGGTGTGATAATTCCGGCAATAAGAATGGTTATGAATCCGCTGACAGGTTCAACTATACCGGATAATACACCATATAAAAATGCTTTCTTTTTACTCATTCCTTCACCACATAATGGCATTGATATTATAGCTCCCTCAGGAAAATTCTGAATTGCAATACCAATTGCAAGAGCCATTGCAGCAGCAGTTATTCCTGATTCCTGCATCATTGCACCTGCAAATGCAACACCAACGTACATACCCTCAGGAATATTATGTAATGTCACAGCAAAAAGCATCATAGTAG
>CAMDYG010000066.1 GCA_945910225.1 uncultured Eubacterium sp.
TCGAAAATACGAGGTCAAATCAACTTGAACTGGAATTTAGTTTTTCATTTGACCATATTATTACAAAATAAACTGGTATGTGGTTATAACAGCAGTAATGTCTGTTATTATACTGGTTCTTCCTATTGGTGTTGTTAAAGGGGAGGATTATGTATATTCATATGGTTTAAGTGTAAATGCGACATATATATTTGTACTCATATATCTGTTAGATAGAATAATGCAGATTATGATTCATGGAAAACATATGAATACCAAAAGAAGAGATGCAGCATTTATATGGATTGTATTCTGGATAGTATCAGCATTTATACAGGCAGCTAGGCTGCTTTAATGCTCATGCCTTTATTGAGTATATGAAACAAAGGTATGAAAGAAATGACTCGTTCTATGTACTTCTTCTTTCTTTTATAGATTACAAAAGAACAGGGATAGATGAGGATGATATTAATCGTATTCTGAAGGAAGCAGAAATGTATCTTGAGAAATTTAAGAAAGCAAAAATATATAAAAATGTAGATCAGGAACTAATACTTACATTTAAGAATAAGAATTATATGCTTTAGTGTATGGAGGAGATTAAAGGAAGAATAAATGATCCATGGACAAGAGATCTTCCTGAACCTGTTTTATATAAACCTTTAATGGTTGTTATGAATGATAGTTCTATAGCTGGAAGTGCAGAAGAAGCATTTTCATTATTACAAAGTTATAAGAATGATGAGAGTGCAGTATTTAATAATGTATATGTAATAGATGAGAATGCAGTTGGCGGATTAAGAGACAGAGAAGCAGTAAAGGAAATGATTATTGCTGCGATAGAAAATGACCGGATTATTCCATATTTTCAGCCAATATATTCGGTTGAAGATAAAAGAATTACATCTGCAGAGGCTTTGGCAAGAATAATTGACAGAGATGGGAATATATCAGCATAATGAATAAATATGGTATTAATCCAGCCAATATTAATCTTGAAATTACAGAAACAGGATCAATCCTTACAAGAAAGATACTTCTTAAAAATATGGACGAACTTAGAGATAAGGGCGTTTCATTTTCTCTGGATGATTTTGGAAATGGTGAATCTAACCTTAATTATATTATTGATATGCCAGTTGATATTGTTAAACTTGATATGAATATGACAAGAGCATATTTTAGCAGTAACAAGGCTCAGATGGTCGTGGAGGCTACATTATCAATGGTTCATGCAATGGGACTTAAGATGGTAGCAGAAGGCATAGAGAATGAGTATATGCTTAAGACTTTTGAAAAGCTTGGTGTTGATTATATCCAGGGATATTATTTCTCGAAACCTTTATCACAGACAGAGTTTATTGAGTATGTAGATAGCAGAAAATAGGTCTACATTTGCATATATTTGTAAAATATCATATTTACAACTGACAACATATTGGGGATGTGATATATTATAGACACCAAATATATGTCTTTATAAAATGTAGATATATTTGGAGTAAATTTAATGATTTTTGCGATAATACTATAATAAAGATAATAAAAGAGGAAAAGAAAATGAGTGAAAATGTTAAAGGAAGAATACATCAGGTAGAGAGCTTTGGGTCTGTTGATGGACCAGGCGTAAGATATATTGTTTTTCTTAAGGGATGTCATATGAGATGCAGATATTGCCATAATCCTGAGACATGGAAAGAAGAAGGCGGAACGCTTGAAACAGCCCAGGAAGTATTTGATAAGGCATATCGTTACAGAAATTACTGGAAGAATGGCGGAGGCATTACTGTAAGTGGAGGTGAGGCACTTCTTCAGCTTGAATTTGTGACAGAACTTTTTGAGATCGCAAAGAAGAATGGTGTGCATACAACTCTTGATACATCTGGTAATCCTTTTAGCATGGAACCAGAATATCTTGCCAAATTTGACCGCCTTATGGCTGTTACAGATCTGTTCCTTCTGGATATCAAAGAGATAGATGAAGAAAAGCACAAGGATCTTACAGGCTGGACAAACAAAAATATACTTGAACTTGCACAGTATTTGTCAGATAATAATAAGGACATGTGGATAAGACATGTACTGGTTCCGGGAGTAACTGATTCTAAGGAAGATTTAGAGAGACTTTCAGATTATGTAGCAGGATTAAAGACTGTTCAGCGTTTTGAGGTTCTTCCATATCATACTCTTGGCGTATTTAAGTGGGAAGAGCTGGGAGTGCCATATACGCTTTCGGATGTTATGCCACCAACAAAGGAAGAGATAGCAAGAGCTAATGAAATTTTAAAAACAGCACAATATACAGGTTATCTTAATAATAAGTGATATCTGTAAGACATGGCAGTATGGAGGAGAGAAATGGTTGTTCGCAAAAGCAAAGTAACTGCACTGGGGCTCGCAGTTATAATAGCTGCAGGGCTGCTGGGAGGATGTGGTACAGCAGGTAAGAATGCTCAGGTATCGGAAACTAATAATAATGGTGATGTGCCTACATTTTATTATGATGATACAGAGAGCACTTCAGCAAAAGAAGAGACTAAAACCGAGGAAACATCAGAAGAGATAACGCAGGATACGACAGAAGAAGTAACGCAGGATACGACAGAAGAAGTAACGCAGGAAACGTCTGAAGTAATATCGGAAGATAAGCAGCAAGATGCTCAGCCTGATAATAAGCCTGAAGAAGATGGGGATTCTGATAACAGGTGGAATAATAATTCACAGCAGGAACAGGATACACAATATGTGCGGTATGAAGAAAGTGTTGAACAGACACAACAGCAGCCTGATCTGGCTGTTAATATCAATGACCAGAGTGCACTTCTGGAAGCAGCAAAGAGAAATACAGTTAATTATTCACAGTATGCTAATGAAGTGTTAAATCTTGTTAATGCACATAGGGCAGCAGAAGGTGTTCCAGCACTTGTTCTTGATGAGAATTTGTGCAATGCAGCTAATATGAGATCTATAGAGATGGATTATGGCAATTATTTTGAACATGCAAGAAAAGATGGATCAAGTTGTTTTTCGGTACTTGGACAATGTGGAATTACATCATTCAGAACATGTGGAGAGAATATTGCAGCTGGGCAGAGGAGTCCGTCAGAAGTTGTTGAATCGTGGAATAATTCTTCAGGGCATAGGGCTAATATGATCAATGCTAAGTTTACAAAGATGGGACTTGGATATAGTGACAGTGGAAATGGCGAATATGGTACATATTGGACACAGTTATTTTTTGGATAATAATTATTATAATAAAGAACAGGGACATATCTTGGATATGTCCCTGTTCCCGTTTAGAAAGAAAGGTATGAAAAGAAAGATTATTTATGAAATAGCTTTCTTGATAGCTTCAAATGTTTCTTTACTTATATCATGTTCAATTCTGCAAGCATCTTCTTCGGCTACCTTAGGGTTAACACCAAGTCGTGTGAGCCATGAAGTTAAAAGCTGGTGACGCTCATAAATCATCTCAGCAATTTCTTTACCGGATTCGGTAAGGTATATATAACCTTCTTTAGTTACTGTAATGTGATTAGATTCTCTAAGATTCTTCATTGCAATACTTACACTGGATTTCTTAAAGCCAAGCTCATTGGCAACATCTATTGAACGGACAACAGGAAGCTGCTTGCTTAACATTAATATTGATTCCAGGTAATTCTCAGCAGATTCATGAATGACTGACATAAAATATATCCCCCAATATTAACTACGATTATTTATATATAAATTATAACATGTCATGATGTTTATTGCAAACAGCACAATTATTAATTAATAATAAAAATTATAATAAGACAGGGTGAAAATTATATATACATACTGGGAAATGTTGCAAATAAAGCTAATGCAGTTTAAAATATAGAATAATTAATGTCAGATATTAATATATTAAGAGGGTGTTTTTTTGAATAGTAATATTGAATGGATAAAAGATCTGAACTGTCTGACGGATATACATGTCCATCTTGATGGTTCGTTGTCATATGAAACAGTTAAATATCTTGCCAGACTTCAGAAGATAGATATTGAGAGTGATGGAGAGCTAAAGGATATACTTAGTGTGGCACCAGACTGCAGGAATCTTAATGAATATCTGCAGAAGTTTGAATTTCCATTGAAACTGCTTCAGACACGCGAAGCTATAAGGTATGCTGTATGTGAACTTATAAGGGAACAGGAACGGCAGGGCATAATATATAGTGAAATAAGATTTGCGCCACAACTGCATACGCATAAAGGACTGACACAGAAAGAAGTGGTAGAATCTGCGTGTATGGGAGTTGACGATTCAAGAAAATATTGGAAGACATATTCGGATCATAATCTGATATTGTGCTGTATGCGGGGAGATGATAATGAGGCTCTTAATTACGAAACAGTTAATATAGCCAGAAAATATGTGGGAAAGGGAAATGGAACAGTAGTTGCGTTAGATCTGGCTGGAGCAGAAGGATTGTACCCAACAGATATGTTTTCTGGTATATTCAGAGAAGCATATTTATCAGGAATACCATTCACAATCCATGCAGGGGAAGCTGCCGGCGTGGAGAGCATGAAATGTGCACTTGATCTTGGAGCAAGAAGAATAGGACATGGTATCAGAGCTGTTGAGAGCGATGATATGACAGACTATCTGGTTAAGAATAATATATGTCTCGAATTATGTCCGACAAGCAATCTTAATACGAGAATATATCAGAGAATAGAAGACTATCCGGTTACAGAACTTATAGAAAAAGGGGTAAAAGTTACTGTTAATACTGATAATATGACTGTTTCTGATACGAATGAAGCAAATGAAATAGCATTGATCACTGATACATTTAATCTGGGTAAAAGGAGTGTCAGACAGCTGATCATGAACAGCGTAGAAACATCATTTACTGATGAATCAATAAAGAACCGCCTGAGAGCAATGGTAGAGATGAATTTTGCACAGGTGACGGGGATAAGAGGTTAGAATATGAGTGAAGTTAATGAATTATTTACAAGAGAGAATGTTGAGAAGATTCACGTTCCGGATATAGTGAAAGATGATCTTCTCAGTATTATAGAGGAAAAGCTTAAGAAAGCAGGTTTTTATTACAGAGTTGCGTATCGAATCAAAGCACCTGATTCAATGCTTAATAAGCTTATCCTTAAGGACTACAGAAGACCGGGTACGGATAATGAAGACAAAAAGATGCAGGATCTTATAGGAATAAGAATTATTCTTTATTATGCTGATGATGTTGATATAGTCAGGAATTTTCTTGATTCGATATTTTCGATGCCTGGTGTATGGAATACAACAGAGGCCAGTGAGTATGAATTCAGGGCAATGAAGATAAATGGTATATTCAAGCTTCCGGGATATCTTAGTAAGACAATAGTTAATCCTGAACTTGGTGAATATGTTGATGATACATTTGAAATTCAGGTAAGAACTAATTCTTTTGAGGGATGGCATGAGATAGAACATGATATGAGATACAAGGGTTCCGCATTTGGAACGGGCAATGAAGCGCTTGCAAGAAAGATGAACAGTATTCTTGCAACGCTGGAACTGTGTGATGATTCAGTTGTTGGACTGATTGAAGATTTGGGTCATCAGCATTATAAGGACAGAAAGTGGAATTATATGTTAAGATGCCATTACAGATTGAAGTTTACAAGTGAACCACTTCATCCATATATTGAGGAAATATTTAATAATGATACAGAGCTTGCAAAAAAGTTTTATAAGTTTAAAAGAGAACCACTTATAAAACAGCTGTGGGATAACACAGGAGATAAGGGAACTGAGATAACAGTTAATAATATTGTTAAGATTGTTAATCAGATAGGACCAGATGATGAGCGGTTAAAAGAAGCATTTGCAAGAATAGAACATGAGAAGAAACAGGAAATAGATAATGTAAGCAAAAGAAGAAGATTTGAACCATTTAAGCAGCTGGGGTCATATATGGTATTTAAGGCAGATACATATATTGATCTTAGCAACCTGTCTATGCAGGATGCATTCAGAAAGGCAACTGGATATATATATTCATGGGTTAAGTCGCGATTTGAGGATGTGTTTGAAGATCTTCCGGATAGTGCACAGCCATATATTAATGTTGAGCCGGGGTATTCTGTTAATCTTGAATATGATAGTGATGGCATGTATTTCAAGGAAAAAACAACGCATCTTGATACCAAGATACCTACAAGGGTGTGGATATCAGAAGCAGTAGTCTGCAAAGATGGAGACAAATTGAAGTTCAGAGTTTCTAACAGATACGCTGAACCATCGGAAAGATACAGAGATAATGAAAATGTTCTTTTTTCACGTCCGAATTTCTTTGGCGAAATTGCAGATAATATAGGTATAGTTGATGTTGAAAGAATGAGAGAATCTGTCCGTTATGTTGAGGACAGCAGGGATTATGATGAACTTACAACATTGATTGCTGATGATAGCAGAACATTTCCTGTTATTGTGTTCATGGCTACAGATGGAAGATGGCTTGATAAGTTTGACATGAACTATTTTGCATATCTTGTTGGCTATTATGCACATATAAAGATGATAAGAAGTCCTTATGAGTCTCGTAAATTCGCAAAAGATTATGGCCTTAAAATGGATGAGTGTGCAGATTCAATAACTGTGTTCTATCCAGGCAAAGAACCATATACAAGTTATAAAACAGACATTTTCCATACAACATTTGAAGTTATAAAGGTTGAAAAGAGAAAATACTGGAATGAAAATGGCTGTAGAGCATACAGAAGAAAACTTGTTTCTGAGATAAGAGAGAATAATGTTTTGTAAGAGTATACGGGGTAAGATGGAATGGAAGAATTAGATATATGTAATGGTTCTGTGGATAAGACAGTCCTTGTGGTTGATGACAATGAATTTAACAGGGAACTGGTCAGAGATATTCTTGAAGATGAGAATATAATAGTGCGTGAAGCTGATGATGGAATAAAAGCAGTTGAGATTATGAAGGCGGATATTCATAAGGATATAGATGTCATTCTTATGGATATCAGGATGCCTGTTATGGATGGAATCAAAGCAACATGCTTAATCAGGCAGGGGAATGGTCCTAATGCCAATGTTCCGATAATAGCAATGACTGCTAATACATTTGAAGCGGATCGTAAGGAACTGTTATCCAAGGAAATGAATGGAGTAATTGCTAAGCCGGTAGATGTTGATACACTGGCTGGACAGATAGCAAAACTGGCAGGGTGGTAATAATACAATCCTGCCAGTTTTGCTATATATGTATAATAACTATCGTGATTCACCCATAAAGAAAAGAGCAACAGTTCCAGGACCGGAATGTGTGCCAATAGTAGGACATATATAATTAATCCATATATTATCTATTCCAAAACGTTCTTTTACAAGATCAGCAACGAACTGGGCATCTTCTAAACAATCGCCATGACTGATAAATACAACATCATTCTTATCGCGATATGAACCAAGAAGTTCTTCCATACGATCAACTAAAGCAATCAGAGATTTCTTACGTCCACGGACCTTTCCTATATTAATAAGCCTGCCTTCATTATCAACGTGAAGAATAGGCTTGATGCTGGCTAATGTACCTATAATTGCGGTTGTTCTGGAAACTCTGCCGCCTCTGTATAAGTGGTTCAGATCATCAACTGTAAAGTTATGTACGAAATTGAGTATATGTTTATTAAGAAAATCTATAATTTCGTCCATTGTTTTGCCTGACTTTTTCATTTCTACAGCTTTATAAACAACAAGACCTTCCCCCATTGATGCAGATAAAGAGTCTATAACTACAACACGGGCTCCAGGATGTTCCTCCATTACTTCACTGGCAGCAATACATGCATTGTTATAGCTGCTTGACAGGGCAGAAGAGAAAGCAATATGAAGAATGTCGTAACCTTCATTAACACGTTTTTCAAAGATTGTTTTGCAATCCTGAGGATTACAGGCCATAGTTGTAGGCATTTCTCCATTTCTCATTCTGGCAAAAAATTCTTTTTCGGGTATTATATTATCTGTTCCATATACAACTTCACCAAAAGCATAAAAAAGAGTGTGGATATCTATATTGTTTTCTTTTACATAACTATTGGGAAGATCAGCAGTTGTATCTGTTGATATTAAAAAATCTCTCATAAATATGAAATCCTTTCTTGATTTATTACTTATTTTATAATATCATTAGCAGAGTCATAATCCAAGAGATATATTTTTATTTTTTAGTGGAAATTTTGATGAAATATTTTGATAAAATAATAAAAATGTGTTGACATGTAAAATTTCATGTGATATTATACAATGGTTGTAAAGCAAAGCAGAGTGTCCACTCTCACCTCAGCGCATAGGGCGTCTCGGGTTGATATTTAAGAATTACACATCACAGTATGTGTTTTGATTAAAGAAAGTGGATAGCTATGCTATTCACTTTAATTTTTTATATGGGGGTGTACCGCTATTAACGAGTTAATGATTAACGAACAGATTAGATGCAAAGAGGTTCGTGTTATTGGAGAAGAAGGACAGCAGCTTGGAGTTATGGCATCAAGAGATGCTTTAAACATGGCTAAGGATGCAGGAGTTGATTTGGTTATGGTCTCACCATCAGCTAACCCACCTGTGTGCAGAATAGTAGATTATGGCAAGTTCAAGTACGAACAGCTTCGTAAGGAAAAGGAAGCCAAGAAAAAACAGAAAGTTGTCGAGGTTAAGGAAGTTCGTTTATCACCTAATATCGATGTCAATGATCTGAATACAAAGTGCAACGCTGCTAGAAAGTTCATTGAAAAAGGTAATAAGGTTAAAGTATCATTGAGATTCAGAGGAAGAGAGATGGCTCATATTGATAGTACGAAGCACATTCTGGAAGACTTTGCTGAGAAGCTTAGTGATATAGCAGTAATTGAAAAAGCTCCAAAGATGGAAGGCAGGAGCATGATGATGTTTTTAACTGAAAAACGTTAAAATAAAT
>CAMDYG010000067.1 GCA_945910225.1 uncultured Eubacterium sp.
TAATATTTGGCGCAGAAGATGAGATAATGATTATCATGAAAGATAATAAGATGGCATCTGGAAGGAAGGCAGGATCGTTAAAAAGCGACAGTGCCAGAGTTGCCACATTTGACGGAGAGAGTTATTGTGAGCTTGTAACAGGAGACAGAATCGTAATCACACAATCAGAGAGAATTTCACAATTCGTCAAGACGAGCAGAATTTCATTTCTTGAACGAATAAGAAATAAAATGTAATTGTATGATTTAATACAGAGGGTGTATATGAAAACAGACAGACATAAGAAAATACTAGAACTTATTGATAAATATGAAATTGGAACGCAGGAAGAACTTGCTAATATCCTTAATGAGGAAGGATATAATGTAACTCAGGCAACTGTATCCAGGGATATAAGAGAGCTTAATCTGTCGAAGGTTTCTGTAGATGGCAGAAGAACAAGATATTCGACACTTATAAAGGAAAAGTCAGTTTCTGGAGACAAGTTCTTAAGGGTTCTGAAAGAAGCGTATGTGTCTATGGATATGGCACAGAATATACTGGTTATTAAGACAGCTCCAGGAATGGCTATGGCTGTCTGTGCAGCTTTAGATGCACTGGAATGGAATGAAATAGTAGGCTCTATTGCCGGAGATGACACAATAATGTGTGCAGTGAGAACAGTTAATGACACATTACTTGTCATGAATAAAATCAAGAAACTTATAAAAAGAACAGATTAAATAAAGGATAAGGTATGCTGGTTAATTTACATGTAAGAAATCTGGCTTTAATTGAAGAAGAAGATATAGATTTTGGGGAGGGACTTAATATACTTTCAGGTGAAACAGGAGCTGGTAAGTCAATAATATTAGGTTCTATTAATGCAGCTTTAGGAAGCAAGACATCTCCTGATTTTATAAGAACAGGCTGCGATTATGGTCTTGCGGAGATAACTTTTTATGTTCCAGAACATAAAAGAGAAGTTCTTAAAGCTATGGGAGTTGAAGAGATTGACGATGGAGAGCTTGTTATATCCAGAAAAATTATGCAGTCCAGATCACAGATAAAGGTTAATGGACAGGCTTTTACATCAGCACAGACAAGACTTCTTGCACATGAGCTTATTGATATACACGGACAACATGACAATCAGGTTCTTATGGATGAGAATAATCATCTTGATGTGATTGATGAGTATGGTAATAATGATATCAGCTCAATATTAAAAGAATATCAGGATGCATATAAAGAATATCTGAAATGCAAAAAAGCATATAATAGTCTTTCTATTGATGAAGAAGAACGCATAAAAGAAACTGCATTTCTGGAATATGAAATTAATGAATTAGAATCTGCTGCATTAAAGCCTGGAGAAGATGAAGAACTTGAAAGCGAATATCGCAGGATGAATAATTATCAGAAAATAGCAGATAATCTGTCAGAGGTATCAATGCTTTTGAGTGATGGAGAACATAACCTGTGCGATATGGCGGGACAGGCTGTAAAATGCATGATTCAGGCAAGTGGATATGATGAGACGTTAAGTGATAACAGTAATATATTATCTGATATAGAAAGTCTTTTATCAGATGTATCTCATAATCTGTCAGTTTATATGTCGGACTTTTCATTTGACCAGAATTCTTTTGCACAACTTGAAGAGCGGTTGGATCTTATTAATTCACTTAAGATGAAATATGCAGATTCTATAGACAGGATATTGGAAATTCTTGAGCAGAAACAACAGAAATTAGAAGAATTTAATGACTATGATGCTGTTATTTTATCAAGGAAAAATGAACTTGATAATTCCTATAAAAAGCTTAAGAATATTGGAAAGAAGCTCAGTTCTGCAAGAAAAAAGGCTGCTGAAGGATTTACAGGAGAGATAACTGATGCATTAAAAGAACTTAATTTTCTTGATGTTAAGTTTGAAGTTTTATTTACAGATAAAGATGCTGACCATAGAGGAATGGACAGTGTATGTTTTATGATTTCAACTAATCCAGGAGAGGCTCTTAAACCACTTGCAAGGATTGCATCAGGTGGAGAATTGTCACGAATTATGCTTGCAATAAAAAGCGTTATGGCAGAATCTGATCTTAACAAAACTCTTATATTTGATGAGATAGATGCAGGAATAAGTGGAAAGACAGCACAGATGGTTGCAGAAAAGCTTAACAGGATATCAGGCAATAATCAGGTTATATGTATAACACATCTTCCACAGATAGCTGCAATGGCAGATTCGCATTATGTTATTGAGAAGTCAACAAAAGATAATCGAACGATCAGTAATATAAGAATGTTATCAGAAGATGAAAGCATTTATGAAATTGCAAGAATGTTAGGTGGAAAAGATATAACAGAAGCAGTAATGGTTAATGCAAAGGAACTTAAAAATACTGCCAAAGCCATGAAATTATAATTCAATATTTTAATAGCAGATTATATTTACATTAATCTCCTTTTTAAAAGTTTTTATTTTGCAAATACTATTTTATATAGATGGAGGGCAGAGTATGAAAGCTTTTAAAAAGAGATTACTTTATTTATGTATAGCTGTAGCATGTATTCTTATACCTGGCATTGTGTATTGTGATTCTGTAAAGAAAAAAATTCCTGATAAGCTGTATATACATGTACAGGACAACGCTGTTGTTTCTATCGGAGTTCCAGTGATTGGTTCTGTATATGAGAGTGTGTCAGATAAATATATTGATGATGCTTATTTTAACGATAAAGTAACAATATATTCCGGCAGTACAGGAAAATATCATGTTAATTATAAACTTTTTGGGATTATTCCAATTGCCAGAACGGATGTTGAAGTTGTTAATGAAAAATATGTCTATACTGGTGGCTTTCAGGTTGGAATATATCTTAAATGTGATGGAATATATGTAGTTAATACTGAAACTATATGCACAGATGATGGGCAGAATATTGCGCCGGCAAAAGGATTGATTAAAAAAGGCGATTACATTGTTGAAGCTGACAATGAAAAGGTTGAAACCAAAGAGCAGCTATCAAGGATTATATCTGAGTGTGATGGACAGCCAGTAAGTCTTGCTATACGAAGAGATGGCAATATTAGTTATACTGATGTAACACCTGTAAAAAATGTTGCTGGTGAATATAAGGCTGGGATCTGGATTAAAGATGATACCCAGGGTGTCGGCACAGTAACATATGTGTGTGATGATGGCAGATTTGCTGCATTAGGACATGGAATCTCTGACAATGAAACGGGCAAAGTTTTAGAAATAACAGGTGGTAATATATACAAAACAAAGATTCTTTCTATTGTGCCAGGAAAGAATGGAGAGCCAGGAGAATTGCTTGGAACAATAGATTACAAGCAGGAAAATATTATAGGTGATATTGATAAGAATACTGATAAAGGAATATATGGTGAGAATGCATACTCTTTTTATGAGGAATTCTCGCCAGATTTGATGCCTGTAGGAGGGTCATATGAGGTAAAAAAGGGTAAGGCGTATATAAGATTTTATACTAATGGCAGTTATAATGATTATGAAATAGAAATAAATGATATCAGATATGCAGAATCAAAAAATATTACATTTAAGGTAACATCACCAGAACTTTTAAAGCTTACTAACGGAATAGTTCAGGGCATGAGTGGAAGTCCTATAATTCAGAATGGGAAAATAGTTGGGGCTGTAACACATGTATTTGTAGATGATTCTACTTGCGGATATGGCATATTTATTGATAAAATGCTTGAAGAAAATAATTAAAAGAGGATAACAATGGAAAGAGAAAAATTTGGAAGCAGACTTGGATTCATACTTATCAGTGCAGGCTGCGCAATTGGAATAGGAAACGTATGGCGATTTCCTTATATAGCAGGTAATAATGGTGGAGGAATATTTGTTGTATTATACATGGTATTTCTGCTGTTGTTTGGAATACCAATATTATCTATGGAACTGTCAATGGGTAGAGCATCTAAAAGCAGTATAATCAGGGCATATCACAAGCTTGAAAAACCAGGACAGAAATGGCATTTACATGGTTATATAGGTATGGTTGGTAATTATATATTACTATTCTTTTATACAACTGTTTCAGGCTGGATGTTAGGTTACTTTATCAAGTATTTAACTGGAAATATAACAAAGCAGACAGACAGCAGACAGATGTTTGCAGATGTAACAGCTGATCCATTGATAATGTTTATATGGATGGCGATAATTGTAATAATTGCAATTATTGTCTGCAGCATGGGACTTCAGAATGGTGTAGAAAAGGTCACAAAATATATGATGCTTATTTTATTAGGACTGATTATAGTTCTCGCTATTCATAGTCTTACACTTCCTGGAGCAATGAAGGGAATGAAATATTTTATAGTTCCGGACATTAACCAGATTAAAAAAACAGGAGTTGCTAATGTAATAATTGAAGCTATGAGGCAGGCATTCTTTACTCTTAGCGTAGGAATGGGGTCAATGATGATCTTTGGAAGTTACATTGATAAAGAAAGAGCACTGACTGGGGAAGGCATACATATTACAATTCTGGATACATTTGTGGCAATTATGTCAGGAGTAATCATATTTCCAGCATGTATGTCATATGATATTCCAACAGACAGTGGTCCTAGTCTTATATTTGTTACACTTCCTAAGGTATTTGAACATATGTCAGGTGGCAGATTCTGGGGAACAATGTTTTTCCTTTTTATGACATTTGCGGCATTTTCTACAGTTATTGCAGTTCTTGAAAACATATTCGCATGTAATATGGAGGCATTTGGATGGAACAGAAAGAAAGCGGGAATAGTTAATCTTTTTATAATAATTATTATGAGTATACCATGCGTTCTTGGTTTTAATGTTCTTAGCGGATTCACTCCTCTCGGAGCAGGAAGTACAGTACTTGATCTGGAGGATTTTCTTGTCAGCAGTATAATTCTTCCTATTGGAAGCCTTATAATTCTTTTATTCTGTACATCTAAGTTTGGATGGGGTTTTGAAAACTATATATCAGAGGTTAATACAGGAAAAGGTATTAAAATGCCTGCTGTATTAAAGTTTTATCTTAAATACATACTTCCTTTGCTAATATTATTTATTATTATTGATGGACTTATATAAATAATTTGTCGAATAATGTCGTATGATGCGATAATTTGTGTCAGAAAAAAGTTGCAGTCTTTCCTAAAAGTATTTATAATTATCATTGCGAATTTATTAGTTGGATGAATTTTTTAACTTATGAAAGGGATTATGCTTTATGGAGAGGACTAGAGTAGCTATTGCGGACGATAATCAGAATATTCTGGAAGTACTTAAAGATGTAATAGACGATGAGGAAGATATGACTATCGTTGGAACAGCTGATAATGGAGCAGATACTGTTGCAATGATCAAAGAGAGCAAGCCTGATATAGTTCTTCTGGATCTTATTATGCCAGGGATTGACGGAATAACTGTGATGGAAAAGGTACGACAGGACAAATCATTTGATTCAAAGCCGGATTTTATTGTGATCAGTGCAGTAGGACGCGATAGCGTGACAGAAGATGCATTTAATATGGGAGCAGCATATTACATAATGAAACCTTTTGATAATGATGTTCTGGTAAACAGAATACGTTATATCCGTAATCAACACAATGACACTGGCATTAAAAAAGTTTCAAAGGAACCAGTGTCCATAACAGACAGAAATCTTGAGAATGATATTACTAATATAATTCATGATATTGGAATACCGGCCCATATAAAAGGATATCAGTATCTTAGGGATTCTATTATTCTTTCTGTTAAAGATAATGATGTTATTAATAGCGTAACCAAGGTGCTATATCCAACAATTTCAAAGAAATATGATACAACACCAAGCCGTGTGGAAAGAGCTATAAGGCACGCTATTGAAGTTGCCTGGAACAGGGGAAATACTGATACACTTAATGATCTTTTTGGATATACGATCAATGGAGGCAAGGGAAAGCCAACTAATTCAGAATTTATTGCATTAATATCTGACAAAATAAGACTGCAGTATAATATACGTTAACGATAATTCACACTTTTTTCACCTATTATTTTTGCAGAATACCTTGAAAAATCGGCATTTATATATTATAATATCAAAATCGTAAACGATTTTTAACAATTTTGTAATAATTGAGGTATATATGCGTAAGAGAATTTTTAAAAGTATCGCGGCAGTTATGCTTATAACAACAATTTCAGCAACAACTGTTCTTGCGGATGATATTAATACATTAAAGAATCAGAAGGATCAGCAGCAGAAGGAACTTGATTCATTAGAGGATGATCTGGCATATCTTTTGAGCCAGATGGATGACCTTGAACTTAAGATGGCTAAGATTTCACAGGATATAGATGATGCTAATGTGAAGCTTGCAGATGCTGAGGAAGTTCAGCAGGCACAGTATGATGATATGAAACTTCGTATCAAATACATGTATGAAGATCAGTCAGTTTCAATAGCAGAAGTATTCCTTACATCAACTGATATGAGCAGCATGCTTAATAAGGCTGTTTATATGCAGGAAGTATATGATTACGACCGCAACAAGCTTGATGAAATGGCTAATACAGCAGCGGAAATCAAGAGCCTTAAAGAGGATCTGGAAAATGATCAGCAGGAGCTTGCAGCCAGTCAGGAAGAGCTTACACAGAAACAGGCTCTTTTATATGCCACAATTGATGATACCAAGTCTTCAATCAGTGATATAGATGATAAGATTGAGGCTGCAACTAAAAAAGCTGCTGAGGAAGCTGCAAGAAGAGAGGCTGCACAGCGCCAGCTTGCACAGAGTTCTTCTGTAACATATAAAACAACAGCTAATCAGGATTCTTCGGTTGCTAATGGAATTGTTTCACTTGCATATTCACTCATTGGAACTCCATATGTGAGCGGTGGATATTCTCCATCAGGTTTTGATTGTTCTGGATTTACTTCTTATCTTTTTGCACAGTATGGTATTGGTGTGTCAAGATCATCAAGTGGTCAGGCGTATGGAGGCATGGCCGTTTCGAGCATTTCAGAAGCTCTTCCAGGAGATATAATATGTTATCCTGGTCATGTTGGTGTATATGTTGGCGGTGGACAGATGATTCATGCTAATGTTCCTGGTGGTTCAGTAAGACTTGTAGGTGTTAATTCGATTGGTTTAAGAGTAACAGGTATAAGACGTTACTGGTAAATTACAAATATGTGTGATATAATAAGTGCAGTTTTTAATAGCTGCGCTTATTTTTTTGTAATAACAGGTATGATTCATATTACATAAGATGTTTTATTCAGATAAGCTGCAAAAGAGTATGAGATTTAATAATAATATTTATGAAATGAGGATTAAAGTATGAAGAATGTATTATTAATTGCATCAGAAGCTGTTCCATTTATTAAAACAGGAGGATTAGCTGATGTGGCAGGTTCTCTTCCAAAGTATTTTGATAAGACAAAGTATGATGTAAGAGTTATGATACCCAAATACACATGTATTCCTTGGGAATATAGAGAAAAGATGGTATACAAAACACATTTTTATATTGATCTTGCATGGAGAACACAGTATGTTGGAGTATTTGAGCTTGAATGGAATGGAGTAACATTTTACTTTATAGATAATGAATTTTATTTTGGTGGACCTAAGCCATACAGATGGATTCACGAAGATATTGAAAAGTTTGCATTCTTTAGTAAAGCTGCTTTATCAGCATTGCCAGTACTTGGTTTCAGACCAGATATAATTCATTGTAATGACTGGCAGACAGGACTTATTCCTGTTTATCTTAAAGAAAGATTTTCACAGGGAGAATTTTATCAGGGCATCAAGTCTATAATGACAATACATAATCTTAAGTTTCAGGGAATATGGAATCTTAAGAAGGTAAAGGATATTACGGGACTTCCTGATGAATATTTCACATCAGATAAGCTTGAAGCATATAATGATGCTAATTATCTGAAAGGTGGAATTGTATATGCAGACAGGGTTACAACTGTAAGTGAAACCTATGCAGAAGAGATCAAAACGCCATTCTATGGAGAGAATCTTGATGGCCTTATGAATGCAAGAGCTAATGTTCTTTCAGGAATAGTTAATGGAATAGATTATGATGAGTATAATCCTGAAACAGATAAGAGAATTGAACATAATTATAACCAGATAACATTCAGAAAGGAAAAGTGGAAGAATAAGGTTGCTCTTCAGAAAGAGCTTGGACTTAAGGAAGATAAGAGTAAGTTTATGATAGGACTTGTTTCACGTCTTACAGATCAGAAGGGGCTTGATCTTGTTGCATATGTAATGGATCAGATATGTGCAGAGGATGTACAGTTTGTAGTTTTGGGAACAGGTGAAGAACGTTATGAGAATATGTTCAGGCATTATGACTGGAAGTATAATGACAGGGTATCTGCTAATATTTATTATTCAGAAGATATGTCGCACAAAGTCTATGCATCATGTGATGCTTTCCTTATGCCATCATTATTTGAACCATGCGGACTTTCACAGCTGATGAGCTTAAGATATGGAACTGTTCCAATTGTAAGAGAAACTGGCGGACTTAAAGATACAGTTGAGCCATACAATGAATACGAGAATAAAGGAACAGGATTCTCATTTGCTAATTATAATGCACATGAGATGTTAAGCATAATTAATTATGCCAAAGACGTATATTACAATCATAAGAGAGAGTGGAATAAGATAGTTGACAGAGGAATGAAAAAAGATTTTTCGTGGAATAATTCCGCAAGAAAATATGAGCAGCTGTATGATTCACTTTAAAAGAAAAAAGGAAGTTGCCAAGCAACTTCCTTTTTTAATGCAGGTGGCGGGACTTGAACCCGCACGATGTTGCCACCGGCAGATTTTGAGTCTGCTGCGTCTGCCATTCCGCCACA
>CAMDYG010000068.1 GCA_945910225.1 uncultured Eubacterium sp.
GCCTTTGTTGTACTTTCTGTTGAATCTGTCTCTGGTTCTGTAACAATCTTTGCATTAGTACCGCCAACTGCAACAAGCTGTGTATTCTTATAATTAGTAACCGCTGCTTTTAATTCCTTATCTACAGCGTATACTGCATCATCCTTATCTGAGAATGTCCAAGGAATAACTCCGCCGCCAAGACTTCCTGCACCCTTGTCAGATGTAACTACATCAGGAACATCCTTTGCATCAATAAGACTTCCAGACTTAACTCCAAGATCTACTGTTGTATCAAAGTTATCATATGTTGTTCCACCAGCTACTGTCTTGTAAGAAGACGGAACTTTCTCATCTGCTGATTTAGCAAGGTATGCATCAAATGATGAAGCATTAGCTGCTGCTCCTGTTTCTGAAACCGCATTAGCATAGATAATTCCTGCTGCTCCTACAATTTCATTACCATATGCTTTAATGATACCACCATTCTCTCCTGAGAATGTACCTTCACCAAGTGCGTCAGTTCCCTGGTTAGATGAAAGCATAGGATTCTTACAGTTTCTAAAGTAGTTATTCTGTACAAACAATGAAGAACCCATTGTTGAACCTGCACCATACTTTGCATTACCATCATAATAGTTATTATACATATGTACAGACATAGTTCTTACTCTTGCGTGTCTTGAATCTGAATGGTCAAACCAGTTATGATGATATGTAATATAATTAGGACCTGATTCACTCTTCATTCCGCATAATGAACATTTACCTGAGTCATAAAAATGTACATATGAAATTGTTATATACTGTGAATTTCCCTTAACATCAATTGAGCCATCGCCCTTAGCCTGGTCAGCATCTCCACCTACTTTACCATAGTATAAATCCACATTATGAATCCAAACATTACAGTTAGCTGTATCAAGAGAAATACCATCGTCCATGAAATTAATGATTGAAAGATTTCTCATCTCAACATTTCCTGCATTTCTTAAGAGAAATCCAAAGCCGTTAATTGTTGCATCAGCTCCGATACCCTCTATTGTCATGTTAAGATTTGAATAAGCGCTTGCTCCCTTAATCTGAACTCCTTCAGAAGAACTTGAAAACTTATCCATTCCTGAATCTGTAAGACATCCTATCACACGGACATCAAGTGCTCTCGTTTCTATTCCCTTGCTTGCACTCTTTGTATATGCATCAATTATTGTCTGAAGACCTGTATATTCTTTCTCTCCTTTTGCCTCTTTAACTGATGCTTTAATTGTCTTCGCATTATCATTAGTGACATAAAGAACAATTGCATCATTCTTAAGGGTTCCATCCTCATTGTAAGCTCCTGAACCTGTTTTATACTTTGATTCAGATGAGAATGCAAATCCTGATCTGTCATACGAACTTACATTAAGTGTCTTAGTAACCTGTGCTTTAGAAGTTACTTCTTTTCCGTTCTTTACCGGAACTACCTTAATCACATAATCTCCCGCTGCAAGTCCTACAGCATCAACTCTGTAGAAAGTCTTATACTTTCTTATGAGTTCATTGTCGATTCTTGAATATGATGAATCCGACTGTGAAGCTTTCTTGATATATGCTGTATATCCATCAGCTTCATCATCGATGGACCATTGTGCATATGCTGACTCTAACCATCCTGCAGCTGCTCCATCAATAAATTTAACTGTTCCAACATCCGCTTTTACGGTCAGGAAAGATGTTGGAATAAGAATACCTGCCACCATAACAAGTGCAAGTACCCACGCCCATTTTTTGCGGGCTGTTTTGCCAATAATAGCTTTCATATTTTCCTCCTCAAATAATTTTTGTGCATTTTGCTACATTAACCAAGGGATTGCTTTTGCATATTAGCAATATTATTCAAAAATGTATACCCTATTTTCGTGGGAAATAAGTACAAAAAAAACACCGAAATCGTTTTCGCTGATTCCGGTGGTTGTATTAGCACATTATTATTGTTCTGGATATTCAAATATATACTTTTCATATCCGTTAATTATTCTTGTATATTCATTATATTGATACTCTTGTTTAAACTTCATATGATATGTTTTATGTATATGTCCATGGATAAAATACTTCGGATGATATTTATCAAGAATATATTTAAATCCATCAAATCCTTTATGTGGTTCATCCGGACCATCTCCAATTCCAGCTGCCGGAGAATGTGTAAGAAGTATATCTATTCCTTTATTTTTCTTTAAAGAAAACCACATTCTGTTTATTCGGCTGTTCATTTCTTTCTGGGTATACTGGTTCTTTCCTTTCTTGTATCGTATAGAACCTCCCAGTCCCATAATCCGTATTCCCTTGTATACATATATCTTATTCTCTATGTTAATACATCCATCTGGTGGCTGTAGTTCATAGCAATCATCATGATTACCATGAACATATAAAACAGGAACTTTTGAAAAAGAAGCAAGAAAAGACAGATACTGAGGTTTCAGATCACCTGCTGACAATATCAGATCAATCCCCTCTAGCTTTTCCTTTTCAAAATAATCCCATAAATATTTAGATTCAACATCTGCTAACACAAGTATTTTCATCAATTAATCCCCAGCTGCCACTTACAGCGTACTTTCTATTCTTCTTCTTTGACAACTCCCTGTAACGCCATTTTAAGCTTTGCATTGTCAGTAAGTTCATCAAACTGTGGAAGTCTGCCTTCTACATTATCTAGCAGCCAATCCATTGTTATTATACTTTCCGGATCTATTAAAGTGCCTTCCTCAACCTTTACTACTCCGTTCTGATCTTTCAATTCACCTTCAAACACTCTGAATCTTGCTTCTTTAAGCTCTGTTTCAAAAAGCTTCACAAGACGTTTTGTTGCCGATGGAAGGCTTTCAGAGTATATAAGATCAACTACTCCGGCTGACATTCCCCACCAGTAATTAAGTGCCTTAACATTATCTCCATCTTCATCTTTATTCCATGAGCCGCTGATAATACTCTGTATAAGTTTCTCATAAAATACTCCCCAATGCCATACAGGCATAGCAAGGTGTTTATCTGAATCGCTCACTTTATACAAACCGAATTTTCTCTTACTCTTTCCCGGAGTAATCATATCCTGATCGGATATAATGCTTATATTCTTTCTGGCAAGATTAGCTTCGGCGTCATTATCCTCAATACTGCTCCATTCAAGATGTACCTTAGCTCTTGGATTAACGAACTTAACTCCCAGTGCAAATGCATTGATATTAGCACACGCCCCATACACCGGATTATCTGCTATGTATCCGACATTATCATCATCTGCCATAGATCCTGCAATAATTCCAGTTATAAACTTAGCTTCAAACATTCTCGCATAATAAGACCTTATATACTTATGTGATATATTAAGCGAGCAATCAAGAATCTTCACTGACGGATGTGCGATCGCAGCTTTTAATCCAGCCATATTCATTGCGGATGATGTAAGGAATATAAGATCGCATCCCTTCCTGATCAGCCTTTCAATTGCATCCAGATCACTTTCTTCCGGAGTTGCATTGCTCTCAACGTATGTTTCTATCTGATCTCCAAATGTATCATCTATATACTGTCTTCCAAGTTCGTGGGCATAACACCATTCTGAATCCTGAGGTGTCTTTTCATACACAAATCCCACCTTCAGCTTCTTTACCCCGCCTCCCATAGGAAGAAGATAGCTTAAAATATTCTTCTTAGGTGCTGCAGCAGGAGTCATCTTAAGTTCAACTTCACTATTATCATCAAGAAGTTCAAACTCTGCCCATGTCTTAGCAACATTCTTGACCATATCTGCCTTAGTCATTTTCTTGACAGCATCATATCCATGAATATGAATAAATCGCAGGAATGAATCCCCTACTGGAAAGTCAAATTTATCTCCACCTCTTGATTCATATGCAAGCCTGAAATTAAGATAACATGATACAAGATCTTTCTTATCATCTTCATCCATTGGCTCCCCAGGAGTAATCCCTACCAGATCCATAAGTATAGGAAAGCTTCCTACTTTACTAAAATATATATCGTTAAGCTTAGTCGACTTATAAAATTCCATGAATTCATAATATATTCTGACATCCGGGTCATCACTGTACTTAGGTATCTTTCTTATTACCTGTGCATTAACTGTTACAGCTTTAAAATACTTAAGAACACTTACTCTTTTATTGCCTTCAAGAACATAGAACTTATTCATGTATTCATATACTTTGATATCATCCCTTATTCCCTCATTGACCTGACTGTCACTAAGGGATGCCCATTTTGCTGCGAATTCTGTTCCCCAGTCAAGTATAGGCATGAAGTTATCTGCAAATGCTGTTGTTCTTCCAGATGTGCAGGTTCCAACAACCAGACGAAGTGGTATCTGATCACTTCCCAGGCTTACCTCTCTGTCAATACTATCCTCATCAATAATATCCTCCAGAACCGGAAGATACGGATATGTTCCCTTGTTAACACATGCGTGATATTCTTTTTTACCAATCTTTACTGCACTAAGATAATCCTGTACTGACATACTTCCCCTACCTTTCTGTCTGCTCTCTACCCAATATACCAACATTTAAACTGATACCGCAGACCGCCATATTTATTCTTTTCCTTTACATATATAAAACTATCACATTTTCATCAAAAAATACACCATGAAATTGACTTTTGTTAATTAAGCTAGTATCTTATTTGCTGACATAGATTTTTTCTATGTTTTATATAAAGAAGAAATGAGGTTTTACCATACATATGAATATTGAATTTTCTAAGAGAGCTGATTGTTTTGGCAGCAATATTTTTAATATACTTAACGAAAAGAAGAATGACAGACTTGCACAGGGAAAGCCGGTATATAACTTTACTGTTGGAACTCCTGATTTTAAACCTGATGAATCAGTTATGAAGGTTGTTTCAGAGGCTGCACTTGATCCCGAGAATTACAAGTACTCGCTTGGCGACACTGATGAACTGCTTGATGCTGTATGTAAATGGTACAAACGTCGCTACAACACTGTGATAACACCTGATGAAGTTACATCTGTATTTGGAACCCAGGAAGGCATGGCACACATTGCCCTTGCTTTGTGCAATCCAGGAGATCTTTGTCTTGTCCCTAATCCTGGTTATCCGATATTTGAGATCGGACCATTCCTGTGTGACGCGAAGATTGCTTATTACAACCTTCTTCCAGAGAATGATTATCTTATAGATTTTGATTCTATTGATGAAGAAACTGCAAGAAAAGCTAAGATGATGGTTGTATCCTATCCACTGAATCCCGTATGTGCTACTGCACCTGATGAATTCTATGATAAGCTCATTGCATTTGCCAGAAAATACAACATCATCATTATTCATGACAATGCATATTCTGAGATTATATATGACGGACAGATTGGCGGTTCATTCTTAAACCATGAAGGAGCAATGGAGGTCGGGGTTGAATTCAACTCGCTTTCAAAGACCTATAATCTTACAGGTCTGCGCCTTTCATTTCTTATTGGAAACCGTGAAATCGTAAGCAAATTCAAGACTGTCCGCTCACAGTTTGACTACGGAACAAGTCTTATATATCAGAAAGCTGCCATTGCAGCACTTAATGGTCCGCAGGATTACGTTGCCAACAATCGTGCTGAATATGAATTAAGAAGAAATGCTCTTGTTGCGGGAATTAAGAAGCTTGGTCTTAAGCCTGCCGTTGTTAAAGGCACAATGTTTGTATGGGCTGCAATTCCTGAAGAATATACCGACTCTGCTGATTATGTTATGAAACTGCTCAATGAGACTGGTGTTTTATGTACACCCGGAAGCAGCTTTGGAAGTCTTGGCGAAGGTCATGTAAGATTTGCGCTTGTACTTCCTCATGAAAAGATCGAGAACATATTTGCTAATCTGTAATTCAATAATTACAAGTGAATAAACATAAATAACCCCATATCCTGCAAAACAGAATACGGGGTTTATATGTATCTGTGATATTCAATAAATCACTAAAGATTACTCTCTAATAATTAGCCACGGATCTTCTTAACAAGAGCAACAGCCTCTGCTGTCATATCCTTAATCTTGTCAAACTCACCAGCCTTAATCATATCACCCTTAACCATCCATGATCCACCACAGCAGAAGATCTTATCGCATGATAAGAATTCCTCAAGGTTAGCTGTGTTGATACCACCTGTAGGCATGATTCTTACATTAGTGTAAGCTGCGCACATAGCCTTGATCATCTTGATTCCGCCTGCAGCTGTAGCTGGGAAGAATTTAACTCTTGTAAGACCTCTCTTAACAGCCTGTGCAAGCTCTGAAGGTGTAACAATACCTGGCATAACAGGAATGTTCTTAGAAATACAGTAATCAACGATTTCTGGATCAAATCCTGGGCTTACGATAACTGAAGCACCTGCTGCTACTGCTCTGTCAACCTGCTCTGTTGTAAGTACTGTACCTGCTGCAAGTACCATATCTGGATATGCTTCGTGCATAAGACGGATAGATTCCTCTGCTGCTGCTGTACGGAATGTAACCTCTGCACATGGAAGACCACCTTCAACTAATGCCTTAGCTAATGGAAGTGCATCCTTAGCATCATTCAATACTACTACTGGAATTACTCCAAGTTCTTCAAATTTGTCTGCAATATTGCTCATATTATATAGACTCCTTTCATCTTGCCTCATATCGAGGATAATTTTGTCCGCAAATATTCTACCACAATTACCAGAAAACAACAACGGAAAATTGTATTATGATTTTATTTTGCTTCCCATAACTGGATAGTATCACTGGTTGATGTATCTTCTGCCATTCTGCTTATATCAATTATATTGCTTGCCGTGGTTTCTGACATTTCTTGTACTACAAGATTAACCATACTATCTACTACTGTGCCTGTTTCTGAAACCGGTTCATAGCTTTCGATTAATTCCACACTAACATTAGTATAATCAATCTCATACAATGCAATATTAGCAAACTCTATCTTTCCTACACAGTAATCCCCACTATTACCTGCATATGCCTGACTGATTGTTATACTGTCGTTATTAGTCTTATTCTTTAAGATTAGGTCATCTCCGTTTCGGTATAACTTTATGTCTTCCGCTCTGATTCCTTCTCCTAACATGATTCTGTCATCTTTCCAGCCTGCATGGTCATAGTTGTCTATTAAGTCCTGTCCATCTCCCAGATTGATTACATATGTGTCTTTTCCGGTTCCTCCTCTCAGTATATCGTTTCCGGTTCCTCCGTTTATGATATCTTCCCCGTTTCCTCCCTCAAGAGTGTCGTTTCCGCTTCCTCCGTTTATGATATCATTTCCGTCGTTTCCGTATATTGTATCGTTTCCGGCTCCTCCTTCAAAGGTTTCATTCTGGTTGTAGTTATATCCTCTTCCAAGACCGTCCATTCTGTCATTACCTTCTGTTCCGACATAATGTCTTGTATGCTCTATGATATACTCATTATCCCACCAGCTTCCGTCTGCAAACTCTATCTTTCCTACACAGTAATCCCCACTATTACCTGCATATGCCTGAC
>CAMDYG010000069.1 GCA_945910225.1 uncultured Eubacterium sp.
CGTTTCGGAGCATGGCTTGAAAATGTTCAGGACTGGGGAATTTCACGAAACAGATACTGGGGTACTCCTCTTAATATCTGGCAGTGTGAAGACTGTGGTGAGATGATGTCTATAGGAAGCATTGAAGAACTCAAGGAAAAATCAGACAATTGTCCTGATAACATTGAGCTTCACAGACCATATATTGATGCAGTTACATGCAAGTGTCCTAAGTGTCAGGGAACAATGAAGAGAGTTCCAGAAGTTATCGACTGCTGGTTCGATTCAGGTTCAATGCCATTTGCACAGCATCATTATCCATTTGAGAATAAGGAAGTATTCGAGCAGCAGTTCCCTGCTAAGTTTATTTCAGAAGCTGTTGACCAGACAAGAGGATGGTTCTACTCATTACTTGCTATCTCAACATTGCTCTTTAACAAGGCTCCATACGAGAATGTTATCGTTCTGGGACATGTTCAGGATGCAGATGGACAGAAGATGAGTAAGTCAAAGGGTAACGCTGTTGACCCATTTGACGCATTACAGAAGCACGGCGCTGATGCAATACGTTGGTACTTCTACGAGAATTCAGCTCCTTGGGTTCCTAACAGATTCAAGGATGAGTGGGTTTCAGAAGGTCAGAGAAAGTTCATGGGAACATTCTGGAACACATATGCATTCTTCGTACTGTATGCTAATATCGATGAATTCGATGCTACTAAGTATCAGCTTGAATATGACAAGCTTTCAGTTATGGACAAATGGTTATTATCAAAGCTTAATTCTTTAGTTAAGGTTGTTGATACTAACCTTGAGAACTACAAGATTACAGAGACTGCAAGAGCGCTTGAAGATTTCACAGATGAGCTTTCTAACTGGTATGTACGAAGAAGCCGTGAGAGATTCTGGGCTAAGGGAATGGAGCAGGATAAGATTAATGCTTACATGACTCTTTACACAACACTTGTAACTCTTGCTAAGATTTCTGCACCAATGGTTCCATTCATGACAGAAAGCATTTATAGAAACCTTGTATGCAGCATCGATAAGAATGCGCCTATTTCAATACATTTATGCGACTTCCCTAAGGTTAATGAGCAGTTCATTGACAAGAAGCTTGAGGAAACTATGGATGATGTATTAGACGCAGTTGTTATCGGACGTGCATGCCGTAATTCAACTAATATCAAGAATCGTCAGCCAATCGGTAAGATGTTTATTAAGGCAGACTGGAAGCTTGATGAGTTCTATACAGCTATTATCGCTGATGAGCTTAATGTTAAGGAAGTTGAATACACAGATGATGTCAGAGCATTTACATCTTACTCATTCAAGCCACAGATGAAGACGCTCGGACCTAAATATGGAAAGCTTCTTAATGCGATCAGAACAGCTCTTACAGAGGTTGATGGTAATGCAACTATGGATAAGCTTAACGAGTCAGGAAGCTTCGAGTTAAATGTTGAAGGTCAGACTATTGAGCTTTCTAAGGACGATGTTCTTATCGAGATGACTCAGAAGGAAGGATTTGTTGCAAGCAGCGACAAGGGTATCACAGTTGTTCTTGATACTAACCTTACTCCAGAGCTTATCGAGGAAGGTTTCGTAAGAGAGGTTATTTCTAAGGTTCAGACTATGCGTAAGGATGCTGGTTTCGAGGTTATGGATAAGATTAATCTCTATGTATCAGGCAACGACAAGATTGCGGATATTGTTAATAAGAATGCCACTCAGGTTAAGACTGTAGTTCTTGCACAGGATATTATCACTGGAAAGACTGCAGGATTCGAGAAAGAGTGGGATATCAATGGTGAGAAAGTTACACTTGCTGTTGAGAAGATTGCTTAAGGCATGACAAATATATGGAGACTGTTACACTTAAAAGGTGCGGCAGTCTCTTTTGCTGTATATTATTTTGAATAATAAAGTTTGCATTTGTAAACATTATTATGTATAATTAAGAAATCCATTGTGGGGTGGATTAATAAGGTATAATAAGCGTTTAACGGCGTATTGGGGAGCCGTCCATATTCAGAAGGGAGTATTAGGTACATGGCGACAAGTTTAACACAGAATTTCAGTAAAGAAGAATTCAAGAAGAATGTAATAAGCAATTGCAAGTCTCTTTACAGAAAGAATATTGAAGAGGCTAATGATCAGGAGGTTTTCCAGGCAGTTTCTTATGCTGTTAAGGATATTATTATTGATAAGTGGATTGCAACTCATAAGCAGTATGAGAAGGATGATCCTAAGATGGTATATTATATGTCAATGGAGTTCCTTATGGGACGTGCGCTTGGCAATAATATGATTAATCTCTGTGCTTATGATGAGATTAAGGAAGCACTTGATGAGCTTGGTCTTGATATTAATGTTATTGAGGATCAGGAACCTGATGCAGCTTTGGGTAATGGCGGTCTTGGACGTCTTGCAGCATGTTTCATGGATTCCTTAGCAACATTAGAGTATCCTGCATATGGATGTGGTATCCGTTATAAGTATGGTATGTTCAAGCAGGAGATTAAGGACGGATATCAGGTAGAAGTTCCTGATAACTGGTTAAAGGATGGCAATCCATTTGAGATTAAGAGATCTGAATACAGATATGAAGTTAAGTTTGGCGGATATGTACGTTCTTACAGAGATGAGAAGACAGGCAGGAATATGTTTGTTCAGGAAGATTATCGTTCAGTAATTGCTGTTCCATATGATATTCCGGTTCTTGGATATGGTAATAATACTGTTAACTCTCTTAGAATCTGGGATGCAGAGCCTGTTAATACATTTAACCTTAATTCATTTGATAAGGGCGATTACCAGAAGGCTATTGAGGAAGAGAATCTTGCCAAGAATATCGTCGAGGTACTTTATCCTAATGATAACCATTATGCAGGTAAGGAATTAAGACTTAAGCAGCAGTACTTCTTTGTATCAGCAAGTGTACAGAGAGCCGTTGACAGATATAAGTCAATGAATAATGGGGATGTTAAGAATCTTTATAAGAAGGTTACATTCCAGCTTAATGATACACATCCAACAGTTGCTGTTGCAGAGCTTATGCGTATCCTTATGGATGAGAACGGACTTGAATGGGATGAGGCATGGGATGTTACAACTAAGACAGTTGCGTATACTAACCATACAATTATGGCTGAGGCACTTGAGAAGTGGCCAATTGAGTTGTTCTCAAGACTTCTTCCAAGAATATATCAGATTGTAGAAGAGATTAACCGCCGTTTCGTAGAAGAGGTTAAGGCTAAGTATCCTGGAGATCAGGAGAAGGTTCGTAAGATGGCTATTATCTATGACGGACAGGTTAAGATGGCTAATCTTGCAATCGTTGCAGGATATTCTGTTAATGGTGTTGCAAAGCTTCATACAGAAATCTTAAAGAAGCAGGAGTTAAAAGATTTCTATGAAATGATGCCAGAAAAGTTTAATAATAAGACTAATGGTATTACTCAGAGAAGATTCTTAAAGCATGCTAATCCTCTTCTTTCAGAATGGATTACAGATAAGATTGGTGACGGATGGGTTACAGATTTAAGCCAGCTTGAGAAGCTTATGCTGTATGTTGATGATCCTAAGGCACAGCAGGATTTCATGCAGATCAAATATAAGAATAAGGTTCGTCTTGCCAAGTATATCAAGGAGAATAACGGAATTGATGTTGATCCTAATTCTATTTTCGATGTACAGGTTAAGAGACTTCATGAATATAAGAGACAGTTACTCAATATTTTACATGTTATGTATCTGTACAATCAGATTAAGAGAAATCCTGATTATGACATGGTTCCAAGAACATTTATCTTTGGTGCCAAGGCAGCAGCGGGATACAAGCTTGCTAAGCAGACAATCAAGCTTATCAACAATGTAGCTAATGTTATTAATAATGATGCTTCTATCAAGGGCAAGATTAAGGTTGTATTCATTGAAAACTACAGAGTATCTAATGGAGAAATCATATTTGCGGCAGCAGATGTAAGTGAGCAGATATCTACAGCTTCTAAGGAGGCTTCAGGTACAGGTAATATGAAGTTCATGCTTAATGGTGCAATTACTCTTGGTACTATGGACGGAGCTAATGTTGAGATCGTTAATGAAGTTGGTGCTGAGAATGCACAGATATTTGGACTCAGCTCAGATGAAGTAATACGTTTCGAGAATGAGGGCGGATATGATCCAATGGAAATCTTTAACAATGATCAGGAAATAAGAGATGTTCTTATGGAACTTATCAATGGAAAGTATTCTCCAGAGGATACAGAGATGTTCAGAGATATCTACAACTCTCTCCTTAATAATGATGGAGGAAGAAGGAGCGATACTTACTTCATTCTTAAGGACTTCCGTTCATATGCAGATGCACAGAAGAAGATTGACGAAAGATACAGAGATAATAATGCATGGGCTAAAACTGTTATGATTAATACAGCTAAGGCTGGAAAGTTCTCATCAGACAGAACTATAGAAGAGTATGCTACAGAAATCTGGAAGCTTACTAAGACTCCTGTCGAGATGTAGTCTCTGAATTGTCAGAAGATTATTGAATATTTCCCCGCACTTTGTGTGCGGGGATTTTTTGCATTTAAAAAACAGTATAAACTCCACAAATCTGGCAACCATATTAACATCAAAACTTTGTAAGATGATAGGAGGTTGTTAGAATGGCAAGTGTAAAAACACGGGGGAAAGATAAGGTCAGAATTGTATCAGCAGTAATTTCGCTGGGAGTTATAGTGGCATTAGTATTTGGGATATTTTCAGTTGCCCAGAATGTGAAGAAATCTAAGAATAATAACATTGTGAATCTTAATGAAACAGAGGGAAATGTTGCTATAAAGACAGATGATGATCCAGATATTGATGTAGAAGAAGTGACACTGGACGAGGAGAACCTTGTGGATGTTAATGCCACAGCAACTAAAGCAGGAAATGGAAATGATGATAAGGTAACAGAGCAGACTACAGAAAGTACAGAACAGGTACCAACTGATATGTCAGAAGCTGAGGTTATGGCTAATGCAATAAGCCGTTATACATTCGACAAGGGAAGTCCTATGTACTGGCCAGTAAGCGGAACAATAACACTTGGATATAATATGGATTCAACTGTTTATTATAAGACTCTTGGAGTATATAAATGCAGTGCAGGAATGATAATTTCTTCTGATGTTGGAACGAATGTCTGTGCAGCTGTTTCTGGTGTTGTAATTGATGTAATGGATAGCGATGAGACAGGAAAGACTGTAAGAATAGCAGCTGGAAACGGATATGAAATGACTACGGGCATGCTTGATAATGTTAATGTTAAGATCGGAGATACTGTTGTAGAAGGACAGCTGTTAGGTACTGTAGCCGAGCCAACTGCATATTATAAGAAAGAGGGGCCGGGAGTATATTTTGCAATAACAAGAGATGGAAACCCTGAAAACCCGTTGGAATACCTTGGAGAATAGTTGTTTGACTGTACAGGTAAAATCAGCACCTGTTTATGATTTTACAAGTAATGTATGCGGAGAAAAAGCCGGTAGTCTCCATTATTTAAGTGGGATAATGCCTGATAAGGCAAAGCAGGTGCTTAATATAGATAAAGGCGGCGGAATTCCGCCGCTTACATATTTTATGGAATGAATTATTACTCAGGCAGATTAGAGGTTCATAATGCATACTAAAATACTTAGAGAAAGTAATTTAGTGGGTATTCAGTCAGACTATTTCTGCAAAGCAGGCGGATTAAAAATAATCAGGCTGAATGTGTATTACATAACTGCAACGAAGTTATACATCAGTATAAAGTGGCAAAGACTTCCTGCCATAACAAATACATGGAAGATTTCATGTGTTCCGAAGTTAGGATGTTTTGCGTTAAATGCAGGCATCTTAATTGCATATATTACGCCGCCGACTGTGTAGAAGATTCCGCCCGCAAGAAGCCAGAAGAAAGCAGCTCCGGCAAGTGCTGAATATATCTGTGGAAAAGCCATTACACAGGTCCAGCCCATTACGATGTAGAGCACTGATGAAATCCACTTAGGACAAGTTACCCAGAGAAGCTTGAATGCGATGGCAAGGATGGCAATTCCCCATACGATTCCAAACATAACATAACCATATATATTATGAAGGACAACGAGGCATACTGGAGTGTATGAGCCTGCAATAAGAACAGGAATCATACAGTGGTCAAGCCTCTTAAGCACGATATTCACGCTGCTTGATATGTCAAATGTATGGTAAGTTGTGCTTGCTGCATACAGAAGAATCATGCTTATCATAAAAACAGCCATTGAAATAACAGATACAGTTGTACCATATGCTGCGGCTTTAAGGATAAGTGGGAAAAGACCAGCAATAGCACATAGCATACCGATAAAATGTGTTATCGAACTGCCAGGGTCTTTAATAATCATCTGAGCCTTTATCTTAGTGTGTATATTATCATTCTGTGAATTCTGTAAGTGAAGTGCTGGTGCAAAAGTTGTCATAATAAATCCCTCCTTATATAATGACATGTAGTATTAAAAACTACTTATTGTTAAAGAAATAATATATCATATGGTTTAATAATGCAAGCGTTTTATATAAAATTAATAAATATTGACATACCATATAAGTAGGAATTAAAATTTAGATACAAAAAGCAAAGAAAGGACAATCTATGTTAAATCAGTTTTCAAGAACAGAGCTTCTGTTTGGAAAAGAAGCTATGGATATATTAGAGAATTCCCGTGTCGCAGTATTTGGTGTAGGCGGCGTTGGTGGATATACAGTGGAGGCACTTGTTAGAAGCGGTGTAGGTGCTATTGATGTGATAGATGATGATAAGGTGTGTCTTACCAACCTTAACAGGCAGATTATTGCAACAAGAAAAACAATAGGACAGTATAAGACTGATGTGTGCAAAGAGAGAATCCATGATATCAATCCGAATTGTGAGGTTACAGTACACAAATGTTTTTTCCTTCCAGAGACTAAAGACCAGTTTGATTTTTCAAAATATGATTATGTAGTTGATGCGGTTGATACTGTTACAGCTAAGATTGCGCTTGTAATGGCTTGTCAGGAAACAGGAACCCCGATTATAAGCAGCATGGGAGCTGGTAATAAGCTCAATCCGGCAGAATTTGAGGTTGCTGATATATATAAAACTTCGGTATGCCCGCTTGCCAAAGTTATGAGAAGAGAATTAAAGAAGAGGAATGTAAAGCACCTTAAGGTCGTATACTCTAAGGAGAAACCAGTTCGTCCTATTGTGGATATGGGAATCAGCTGCCGTACTAACTGTATATGTCCTCCGGGCGCAGCCCACAAATGCACAGAAAGACGCGATATTCCGGGGTCAACCGCATTTGTTCCATCTGTTGTAGGACTTATAATTGCCAGTGAGGTTATTAAGGATATTACACATGATGCAATGGTTAAAACTCGTCATGAAAATGGTGTTGACATTGAAGGCTGATAGTGGTATTTTATATTCAACAACACATTTACACATCAAGTTAGTAGGTTAAT
>CAMDYG010000070.1 GCA_945910225.1 uncultured Eubacterium sp.
AGGAAAATTCTGAATAGCAATACCAATTGCAAGAGCCATTGCAGCAGCAGTTATTCCTGATTCCTTCATCATTGCACCTGCAAATGCAACACCAACGGACATACCCTCAGGAATATTATGTAATGTCACAGCAAAAAGCATCATAGTAGTTTTTGGCATTGATTTAGTCTTAATTCCTTCCTGATTCCTGCTTTCAATATGCATGTGGGGAATGACTGTATCAAGAATAAGAAGAAAGAATATACCGGCAAGAAAACCAACCAGTGCAGCCAGCCATTCAGGGGCACTTCCTCCTTTTGACATATCTATAGATGGAATTAATAGGGACCATACCGATGCAGCAATCATAACTCCAGCTGCGAATCCTAAAAGCATTTTTTCAAACTTGGGAGCAATCCGTTTTTTCAAGAAGAATACCATGGCAGATCCAAGAGACGTTCCGATAAAAGGAATTGCTAATATTATGAATTCAGACATAAAGCCTCCTTTCTACAAAAAGTTAGATGTGACTAACATGATTATTATAACATTGCAGGCTTAATATTTCAAATATTTTATAATGTAGCAGGGGTTTATTAGATAAAAGTTACCTGTAACGACTTTTTGAAATAAAAGTTTCTTATGGCGACTTTTTATGATAAAATGTTTCTGCGAGATACAAAAAGTATTGAGAATGGCAAGAAAGGCTGGCAATATGGGAATCGAATCTTTATTCCATCTGAACAGATATACGGCTGGAACTAAAACGGACAAGCACAGACATGATTACGCAGAGCTTTTATATGTGTCTGATGGAAGTCTTATACAATATGTTAATGGTAATCCTGTGCATATGAAAAAAGGCGATGTATGCTTTGTTGGTTCTGGTTGTGTGCATCAGGAACTGACCGGTGATGAGAATACATTTGTAATAAGACTGGAAATATCAGATGAAATTACAGATGCAGTCATAAGTAATAAAATGGCGGACAAACAGGCTGTGGATTATATTAACGAACTGGTTAAGATACTGAAAAATAGCGGATATATACATTTCTGCTATAAAGATGATTATGATAATGAACTTAAAGATATGATTACGGCTATAATAAATGAATGTGGTGTATCTGATGCTGCTTCTGTGTATATGTGCCAGGGACTTATATTAAGGATTCTGTGGAGACTTGGCACATCGTATGAATATGCACAGTCGAGGTTTATAAGAAAGAAGATTAACTGGCTTCTGCATCAGGAAATTACAGATTTTATTGAAGATAATATGAAAGATGTTACAATAGAAATGCTTGTTGAAAATTTTGGATATCAGGAGGATTATTTCAACAGGTTTTTAAAGTCACATACAGGCATGACTTTTACGGAATATCTGCAGGATTGCAGATTGAAAAAATCGGCTATTCTTTTAAAAGAAGATTCTATGGATGTTGATGAGATAATAAAGAAAGTCGGATATAGAAATAAGGGATATTTTTATAGAATATTTACGGAAAAGTATAACATGACACCTGCTAAGTTCAGGAAATATATAAAGGAAAAGGAACTATAAATATGAGTTTTGATTGTGTGGTAATAGGTGGAGGTGCAGCTGGAATGATGGCTGCAATACAATGTAAAAAGAATAACATGCAGACTGTGATTGTTGAACACACAGCAAAGCTTGGAACTAAGATTTTAAAGACGGGTAATGGCAAATGTAATTTTTCTAATACATTTATGGATAAAGAAATGTACCAGAACAATAATGCAGATTATGCGATGAATATTATCAACAGATTTAATGTTGACGATACAATATATTTTTTTGAAGATTTAAGTGTATATAAGAAAGAACGTAATGGATATCTGTATCCGAGATCGGAGATGGCGGCGTCTGTGGCGCTGGCACTTACCGGAAAGATACAGGAACTTGATATTCCGGTTTATTTTGAAACCGGGGTAAAAAGGATTGACAGAGCAGCAGATGAGTATGTGTTACGGCTTGAGGGAGCAAAGACTAATACGATTAAGACTAAGACAGTTATATTGGCATGTGGTTCGGCAGCTTCTCCATCTTCTGGTTCTGATGGAAGCGGATATAAGCTTGTTAAGAAGCTTGGAATTAAGGTTGTTAAACCACTCCCGGCGCTTACGGCACTTGAGTCAGATAAGAAGAATATGAAGCTTGCTGCAGGTGTAAGGGCATTTGGAAATGTTAAGATTATGGCAGCAGGCAGAGAGATTTCTCAGGATACAGGAGAGATTCAGTTTACAGATTATGGAATATCAGGAATCCCTGTATTTCAGGTAAGCCGATTTGCGGTAAGAGCATTAGACAGTGGTATGAAGGTGGAAGCATATGTTGATGTGGCAGCAGATATTAAAGAGAATGAGCTTGTATCAATGATAAAAGATGCTGTGGCTACGAGAAAACATCAGTCGGTAAGTGAAAGCCTTTCAGGGATATTTAATAAGAAACTGGTAATGATGATATGTAAAGATATAGGAATAGAGGGGAATTCTTCAGCTTCTTGCGTGAATGACGACATATGTCAGAAGCTTGCCAGACAAATGAAATCCCTCTGCTACAATATAACAGGATATAAGGGTAATGATTATGCACAGGTATGCCAGGGCGGAGTTGACGTTTCAGAACTGAATGGAAATCTTGAATCAGTTAATAATCCGGGAATTTTCTTTGCTGGAGAGATAACTGATATAGATGGCAGATGCGGCGGCTATAATCTTCAATGGGCATGGAGCAGCGGAGCAGTTGCAGCGGCTGCTGCGTATGAATATTGTAATGGGTAATTGTATAAAGGCGTGCGAAGAAATGGATGAGAATATGGAAAAGAAATGTATTAAGATTAATAATATTAAACTTTCACCAGACAAAGATGTATCGTATCTTGAAAGTGTTATAAGAAAAGAATTAAAACTTGCAAAAAAATGCGGAATTGAATATGAAATTGCAAAACGCTCTCTGGATTGCAGACATAAGCCACATGTTATATATATTTATAGTGTTGAAGTATATAAGATTACATATATGGGAAATGATGAACGATTAGAGAATGTTGTGAAGAAATCCGGATGCAAAAATGCAGTGATGTCAAAGCGTACTGTGTATAAGTTTCCGGATGTTAAAGCTGATGATTGCGGTAAAGAGAATGACAGACCTGTAGTTATAGGCTTTGGACCGGCTGGAATATTCTGTGCACTAGAGCTTGCAAAGGCGGGACTTAAGCCTGTTGTATATGAACGAGGACAGGATGTGGATACGAGAACAAGAAAAGTTGCAGAGTTCTGGGAAAGTGGAGAACTTGACACGGAATGTAATGTGCAGTTTGGTGAAGGCGGAGCAGGTACATTTTCAGATGGAAAGCTTAATACACAGATTTCGGATACATTTGGAAGGATAAGATATGTTCTGCAAAGCTTTGTTAAGTTCGGAGCGTCAAAAGAAATTATATACGCTAACAAACCGCATATTGGAACAGATGTGCTTGCAAATGTTATTAAGAATATAAGACGGCATATTATTGAACTTGGAGGAGAGGTTAATTTTGGATGCTGTCTAAAGAAAATAGAAATTAAAGATGGGAATGTGCGGGCGGTTGTTATATCTGACGGGGAGAAGGAGTTTACAAGAAAATGCAGTAAGGTGTGCCTTGCAATCGGACATAGTTCAAGGGATACATTTGAATATCTTTATAATGAAAATATAGATATGGAACCTAAGCCTTTTGCAGTTGGATTAAGAATAGAACATCCACAGAAAATGATTGATTACAATGCATATGCTGATGCGGCATATAAGCTTCCTGCTGCTGATTATAAGGTTACTTACAAAACAAAGAATACGGATAAGGAACGTGGAGTGTATTCTTTCTGCATGTGTCCTGGAGGATATGTTGTAAATGCTTCATCTGAGGAAGGCAGGACGTGCGTTAATGGAATGAGCTATTCGGGAAGAGATTCTTCTAATGCCAATTCAGCTATAATTGTAACAGTTGGCCCTGATGATTTCGGGCATGGAGTTCTTGATGGAATAAAATTTCAGAGACAATTGGAATCAGATGCATATGCTGTGGGAAAGGGCAGAGTGCCTGTGCAGTTGTTTGGAGATTTTGAGAAAAATATAACAACAACTGGCCTGGGAGAGGTCAATCCATGCATAAAGGGAGAGTACACATTTGCTAATTTAAGGAATGTACTGCCTTCTTATGTGGCTGATTCAATCGTTGAAGGAGTGCATGGCTTTTCAAGATATATTCATGACTTTGACCGGGAAGATGCGGTGCTTTCGGGAGTTGAGAGCAGAACTTCAAGCCCTGTGAGAATAATAAGAAATGAAGAACTTGTAAGTACTTCTGTAAATGGACTGTATCCATGCGGTGAAGGAGCCGGATATGCAGGCGGTATAACATCAGCAGCAGTCGATGGCGTTAAAGTTGCAGAGCAGATGGCGGTGTCAGGAACTGTGCCTATGGCTTAATATGGACTTTTTGATGAAAATATAGTAAAATAGACCAGTATTTGAATTTTTACGGGAGATATAAAATATGGGGAATTATAGAGAGTTTATTAAAGATAAAAAAAGAATTGTCATAAAGATTGGCTCTTCTTCTCTTATGCACGAACAGACCGGCAGACTTGATCTGCTTAAGATAGAGAAACTTGTCAGAATACTTATTGATATTAAGAATTCAGGCAAAGATGTGGTTCTTGTTTCATCTGGTGCAATAGCTGTAGGAAGAGCTGTAATAGGACTTAATGACAGACCTACAGAACTTCCGGTTAAACAGGCATGTGCATCAATAGGACAGGCAAAGCTTATGATGGTATATCAGAAGATATTTGCTGAGTATGGTGCGGTTGCCTCACAGGTGCTTCTTACTAAGAATACTATTGTTAATGATGTAAACAGAACTAATGCACAGAATACATTTAATGAGATATTAAAGCTTGGCGCAGTTCCTATTGTTAATGAGAATGATACTGTATCAACTTATGAGATTGAACAGCTGCAGGCATTTGGAGATAATGACAGGCTGTCAGCTATAGTTGCATCTATTATTGGTGCAGACCTTCTTATTCTGTTATCAGATATAGATGGATTATATACAGATGATCCTAATAGCAACCCTAATGCTAAATTCGTAGAAACTGTTTATGAAATTGATGATAAGCTTATGGGAATGGGAAAAGGTTCATCTGGCAGCAACATGGGAACAGGCGGTATGACTACTAAGCTTGTAGCAGGAAAGATTGCAACATTATCAGGAGCAGATATGATTATAACTAATGGCAATGATGTTGATAATATCATAAGAGTAATGGCTGGTGAGAATGTTGGAACATTATTTCTTAATCACAGAGCATCTGATTTTGACCTTATGTCACTTATTGATTAACTGTTAAGTTGATAATACCCGGAGGTGGAGGCTATCCATGGATATTAAGCTGATAAAGAACACAGAAAATGGAATATTTTATCCAATAAGCGATAAACTTCTGATGCAGATAACAGAGGATAATTATCAGTATCAGGGATTACAGGGGAAGAAGTATTTTGTCCTTAATGTATTTACTAATGAAAAGGTTGAAATATCACCACAGATAAAGAAGTATAATTTCTGCAAGATAAAGTATGTATGCATGGAAAAGAATTATATATACTTTACTTCATTGGAGTCAGTAACTGAAAATAAGTCTCTGCTTACTGTATACAGATTTATGTTTAATGACAATGACAGCCAGCAGGTTTACAGTATGGAAATAGATAATGCTGATATAATGAATAATGTCAGATATTATATATTTGTGGTCGACTCTAATTTCTTCTTTGTGGAAAAGCTTGATCAGGCAGGAAGACTTATCGACATATTTCTTCATGATATCAGTTCAGAGGCAGATAATGATATGAGCGATGCTGTTGTAAAGCAGATGGGAATCTATAAGATGATTTCGGCAGGAGGAAATAATTGTATTATTAAATTTGGACCGGATAAGCTTATACCAGGAAATAACCATCTTGGGGAGAAGATTGTTCTTCTTAATGCCAAGCAGTTTGTTTCAGAAATATTATTTAATGGACAGATGCTTACAATGGAAGAACTTGATACATCAGATGATGATACGACATTTCCTTATATCAAATCAGTTGGCAATAAAGTGATCTATTCTAAGTATAATCTAAAAAATAAATCCGAAGAGATTGTTATATATGATGTTGCAACCAAGGTAAAACAGATAAGGCTTAACAATAATGTGGAGAGGGCGATGGATCTTAGTTACACATATATAATTAATGACACACCTTATATTGTTAAGAAGGAAGATAAGAATACATTTTTTATCAATCTTAATAACCAGAAGACGGAATACAGGCTTCATCAGGATATGAGATTCAGGTTTATGATGAATGATATAGTCGTTGTCACACGAATGAGACATCGTATCCCGTTCATAAAGAAGCCTTCTCAATATATTGAAGCGTACAGAATATCAGATATGCATCATCCAGTGTTTTCAACCAAAGCTGAATATAACAGCTGCGTAGAAAGTGGAGAGGATCTGATAGTATTTACTAATTAAATGAATCAGGCAGAGGTGAATATGGTTACAGAAAAGACATTAGAAAGAATCAATGAGTTATATCATAAATCAAAAGCTGAAGGACTTACAGATGCTGAACTTGCTGAACAGAAGCAGTTAAGGGCTGATTATGTCAAAGCATTCAGGGAGAACTTAAGGGGACAACTTGAGTCAATCAAAATCCAGAATCCGGATGGTTCTATGATTGACGTTAAAGAAAGACATGATGCCAAGATGAAGAAGCTGGAAGAGGAACAGCTAAAGGATGCACAGCAGAAAGGCAACTAGATGAATAAGAGTGAAGTCCGTCAGATAATCAAAAAGAAAAAATCAGAGTTATCGAAGCATGTAATATCACAGACAAGTAGGATGATAACTGATGTATTGAATAAATCGGACATTTATCAGAATAGTGACAATGTGTTTGTATATGTAAGTTATAATCAGGAAGTTGATACACATGAACTTATACAGCAGTGCCTGAAAGATGGCAAACATGTATATGTTCCGAGGGTTATGTCGAGTGATTCCATGGAGTTTTATGAAATCAGTGATATGAAAGAGCTTGTTGATGGGTATAAAGGAATTCCTGAACCGGATGTTTCGTGTCCTGTGACTCATGAGACCAGTGGACTGTTTATTATGCCGGGGCTTGCGTTTGATTATGATTTCAACAGGATTGGTTATGGCGGTGGTTTTTATGACAGATATCTGGAAAGGGATAATA
>CAMDYG010000071.1 GCA_945910225.1 uncultured Eubacterium sp.
CCATTTAAGTTAACAGTCATGGCTTCAAGTCCTTCGTATGAGGTAACTACGTTAATGTAACCATCATTGACGTCAAGCTGTTTGTCAGCATGGATGCCATCATCTGTTGAGCTTATATTGATTGTGAATCCTGAAATAGTTATTTCACTGTCAGCCTTAATTCCTTTGGTTGAATAAGACTGTCCTGAAGAGTTGCCAGATTCATTAATATCACCAGGCATACCAGGACGATCATTGCCATTCATCTTTCCACCAGAATTACCATCCATGCTGCCGCCTGAATTGCCATTCATGTCAGGAGCATTGCCGCCCATGTTGCCATTCTGACCACCGAAATTGTCGTTGCCACCTCCAAAACCGCCAGGGGCGTTATTGGTTGTATCGGAAACTGTGTAAGAGACAGTGTTGGCAGATGCAGTTTTTCCTGTTGAACTATTGGAACCAGAGGAAGTAACTTCTTCGCTGTATTCAGAATAAGTATCTGTATAAATATTCAAATTGCCGTCTCCTGATACATCTACTCCATAAGCGGCATCTATACCATCACATGCAGCATATATGTCAATATTACCACCAGTGATAGTTACGATTCCTTTCTGGTTGCCCTTATTAGAGAGGCTGCTGTTAGAAGTCTTTACACCATCTCCTTTGGTAGAGATTGCAATAATGTTTCCAGATTCAATATCAACGGCATCATTTCCCTTGATCGCATTATTTACGGCAGTTACCTTAACAATTACATTCTTAATAGAAAGATCATCTTTACTCTGGATACCATTATTGTAATTACCAGTTACGACTAAAGCTCCTTTTCCGACCAGCTTTAAATCACAGGTTGCATATATTGCAGCGTTACCGGCATCATCAGATGAGTCCTCTGTTGCTACGGCACGTTTATCTATGATCTCGTTAAATGTGTTCTCATCTGATTTGATTTTTACTTCGGAAGAGTTTTTTACATATATAGGAGAACCAGTTGAGCATGTTATGGATGTTGAATTTAATGTAATAGTAATCTCATCTTCATCACCAGCATCAACGATTATCTGACCTTCAGAAAGAAGACCTGTTACTGTGTATTCGCCAGCTTTGGTTATTGTATATACAGAACCAGACTGTGTAATTCCATAAGAAGTATCTTATGTTATTGAGAATTCATTTGTTATGTCAACGCGATAATTCCCGGCGTCATCAGCATGTGTTACATCAGCATCATATTTAGCGACGCTTGAAGTGATAGTAGTTTCGTTATTATTGGAGTTGGAATTATTAGCTGAATTACTGGCACATCCCGCAGTCATGAGGCACATGGTAAGAATAACAGCTGCTACACAATTCCTTTTAATTTTACTTAATTTAATCATAGTCATCTCTCCATTTCTTTAGTGTCTGTTAATTGATTGTCTATAGTTTATGGGGAAAATTTGACTAAAATATGGTATGATTGCGAATATTCTGTGTCCTGTCTGCTTTTTTAAAAGTCACAGAAATTATGTAACCTTTTGAAGAAACAAGCAGATGAAAACTATACTATAGGAGAAACAGGGCAGAACATATCAATTGGGAAAGATGAGATACAGGAGATTTACTGGAGTCCTGTTAATGATGACAATACAGTTGAAGAAAGCATTATATATATTTATGTTATGATGAAAGGAAACATTATAAGGCAAAGTGAGTTAAGTATATATTCAGATTCTGAGGGTAACTATTATGGAAAGCTTGTTAAGAAGAATGATAGTATAAGTGCAGAAAGTGTACAATATAAGTCATCATTAAGTGAGCGTGTTATAAGGGTTGATGGGGAAATTTATTATGATACGCACAGGCAGAGTAACAGGCTCAGATGTGGAATGTATGATGGAAGAATTACATCACAGTGTCCGGTTAACCAGCTTCCAGAGGCTGACAATCAGAGTAATTTTACAGATGATTGTGGATACCAGTATGCATCAGCTTCTTCAATAGAAGTGTATATTAAGGAAGCTGATGTCTGGGAAATATTTGAAAAATAATCAGTCATGAGGTATGTCGTTAAATCTTCCGTCAAGTTCTTCAGTTTTTACTACATTTATGAATGCGTGATTATCAATTGAGCGGATAAGTGATATAAGTTCACGTTTTGCCTCAGAATTGATGACTGAATATATAAGCGTACGTTCTTTTTCTTCATAGCAGCCTATGCCTTTAAATAGTGTGGCATCATGGTTGGTTATATTCTTAATGGCACGATATATCTCATCAGATTTCTCTGAGATAATGAAGAGTGTCATTTTCTGGTAACGTTTGTACATGAACTGGATTACCTGGGTGCTGCAGAACTGATATATAATTGAATATAATGCGATAGACCATCCAAACAATCCTCCTGCAATAAGCAGAATTACAACATTGCCAAGCAGAATATAATTCCATGCATCTATTCCTTTCACATGTGAGAAATATATACTTATAAAGTCTGTGCCGCCTGTGGTCGTGCCGACGTTGAGACATAAGCTGATAGCAAATCCATTAATAATTCCACCGAATACGCTTATCAGAAGAATGTCTTCTGTGAAAATGTATGGTGGAAGTATATCAACAAGCACGCTGGAGAGAATGATTACAACTATTGAATAGATGGTAAACTTCTTACCAATATATTTGTAGGCAATGTAGGCAGGGACTATATTTAATGCTACATTAAATATAGTGAATGGAATATTAATTCCAAAGAACTTCATTCCTATGGTCTGAAGCAGGAGTGAGACGCCGGAGAATCCGCCTGGCAGCAGATCTGCCACTTTGGCAAAACACCTTAAGTTCCATGCATACAGTATGGAAGCGATAATTACTATTATGAATCTGAATACCTGATAGAATTTAGGATACTTATCTTCTAATGATTTGAACATGTGAATCAGCCTCCTTATGCTTATATTGCTATTGAAGCTATATTATTTATGTGAATTATTGTAGGCAGCCTGAATGTTAGCAGGAAGTTTATCAGGAAGCATGGCATGTATACCATCTTCGTTACCATCTTTAATTGCCTGTTCATAGTAGAAACATTTGAATGTAAGCATATCAAGGGTTTCCTGCATCTTTTCCATTTCTCTTTCTACAGCAGCTTTCTGCTTTTCAAAGAGCTGTTTTCTGAGTTCGTAAGTCTTACTGCCTTCCTGGCACCATTCCATGAATTGCTTAATATCGCGGATCTCAAGACCTGACTTTTTGAGACATTCAATAAGCTTAAGAGCAGCAATTTCTGTGTCAGAGAACTGTCTTATTCCAGAAGCACGCTGCATAAAAGGGAATAATCCTTCTTTATCATAATATCTTAATGTTGATACTGGTAGATTAAACATTTCTGAAACCTGTCCTATTGTGTACATAACACCCTGCTTTCTGTAAGTTTCTGACTTACCTGATAATAGTTTTGACAAATGTGATTATAAAATTCACAAAATGTTCACTGTTATTGTGTTGACCTAAAGTTAGGTTTAACTCTTATGCTTAAATAGTAGCACAGAGAGACTTAAAATACAATTTAAAGTTGGTTTAAAGTGAATATGATAGTGTTTTTAACAAAGAGGTGATCATATGTATGTAATGCTAATGTATTTTTGTATTACTTTTTTTGGATTGATAATTATTATGATGGAAGTGGAAGGATGACGTATTTTATGGAGAATAAATGTATGGAATGGAGACAGGAAAAAGACATGCCAGTATTTATGTATATTTTTCTTGATAAAATAGAGGATACCGAAGAAGTGAGATGGACAGAGAAAGAAAAGAATGATGGATATGAGACATATAAAAAGTTGTTAGAACTTACAGAAGATGATGCATCCGATGTAATAAAAAAATGTCTCAGGATAATTAAAGAAACAAGACATATTGCAGAGTATGAGTTGTGGAACAAGATAGTATATTTTATGACTGATTATATTAATGGTGAGACTGTGTGGGGATAAGCTTGAGCAGATAAGTATTCCGGTAAACCTAGCGGGAGTAAATGCCATCATCTGCAATGTCTATTACTGCGAGCGAAAGCAAACGCGCTTCGCTTGAACGAGCTTTCACTCACAGACATTATGCATATTTTTTGCAGACTTTGTACCAGCTGGATCAATGTTATCAGTGATAATATGTGTCGGAGCATATGTGTGGTTATCCAGAAAAGGGAAATTAAACCAGATATAAAAATATAAGCAGGATATACTGGGAGTCAACTAACTTGGTATATCCTGCTTATTATTTAATCGTGTCCGTATATTTTATTGTTGATTATCTTGACTAATCCTATTACATTGTAAGTCAGGAATATGTTAATAGGCAGCTGGATCATATTCTTAGTAAATCTCATTGTAAGATAGAACATGAAACCTTTGCCATACATGATGCTGCACCAGTAAGTTCCAAGAAGGACATTAACAAGTAATGTGTCAATTGTAAGTGCAAGAATTACTCTTATAAGAAATCTTACATCTATAGCTTCAAGAAAACTTAACTTCTTACCAGATGATTTCTTTTCAGAAACCCTTATATTACATCCATAGAAGAATAACCCATAAATAAGACCAGCCAGAGCGGCACTTAAAGTCCAGCCTGGGAAATAAGGTCCGATTGGCTTGAGAATCAACTGTATAATATCTCCAAGTCCACCACATAAGAAGCCCATGACAGGACCAAACATGTATCCTATTGCACAGTTAGCAAGGAATGATACTGAAATTCTTAGTGCAGGGGTTACGTTGATTGATACAAATACTGCTAATACAGTATGAAGTGCGACTAAGAGAGCCGCGGCAACAATTGATTTGATGCTTTTGAATTCTTTTGCAGATAATGCAAAATTTTTCAATAAAATTGACATAAAAAAACCTCCTTTGCAGTAGTATTCGCTCTACATAAGAGGTTGTTGACCAGAATATGTAGCAGCGGGATGCGGATTATGTATCGCAAGAAAACTTTTCGTCCGTATGGCAACTCCCTGTCCATATGGCACTTAACGCACATATTCCTACTCTGCTTATATTATTTTACAGGCAATATTAAAACATATATAAGTATAAATGTAAAGGGAAAATGCATAAATATAAATTTTATATGCTAAGGCTAAGTACAAGAGGTTATTCCATATTGTTATGATTGAATAACCAACATGTATTTTACAGGAATGACACATGGGGTTATGATACATTTATCAAAGGCAAAGGAGCCGGAAATCTTTAGGGGATTCTGGCTCTTTTTTTGCATTAGCATGTATTTGAAGGAGGAAATATTTATGGAATATGAGATTTCTAATCGCTTATCAGGTGTACATGGTTCGATGATAAGAGAACTTTTTAAGTTAGGAGCAAGTAAGGATATTATATCTTTTGGCGGTGGCAATCCGTCAGCAGAGACATTCCCATGCAAGGAGATAGAAGAGATAGCAGCAAAGGGGCTTGGCGGGAATCCTGTTTCTTTATTACAGTATGGACTGAGTGAAGGTTATACACCTCTGCGTGATACTATGAAGAAATATCTTGAGAAGAAGGAAGGCTTTGATTTTGAGAATAATGAGCTTTTCATAGTGTCAGGCGGACAGCAGTGTGCGGACCTTACAACTAAGGCACTTGTTAATCTGTATGAAGCTCCGGTTGCAACTATTCAGGAGAAGCTTAAGCTTAACCGTGTTGCATCTGTTGGAATTATCGCAGCAGCCGGATGTGTTGTGTCACTTGTAATACAGGGTATTGTATCAGGCTGGAAGGACGCTGAAGTGGTAGGAGACCAGTAAATAGATGTGTTCATTTCCAGCCAAGACATTTGAAAAAGGATTTTCATAAATTTCTCAAAAACCATTGACCTAAAGTTAACTTCAAGCTGCACTATATCGGTAACGATTAATTTACATTTTATGAAAGAAGAGGTGTTATTATCATGAAATTTATGGATAAGGATGATTTTGAAAAGCAGAATGTTTTCGGAACAGGTCAGGCAAATACAGCATATGCTAAGTATTTTATTGGTAATTCTTTCCTGAATCCGCTGACAGATTCTAAGTGCGGGCTTTTTCTTGCAAATGTGACTTTTGAGCCGGGAGCTGTAATCGCAATTCCACCAGAAGTTAAGCACTGGCATGGAGCTAAGAAGGACAGCTGGTTTTCACATATTGCTGCAGAGATTCCGGGAGAGAATACAAGTAATGAATGGTGTGAGCCTGTAACTGATGAAGAATATAACAGATTAGGATAGTGTCTTATATGGCAGGAATGGAGGATTACAATGGCTAAGATTGTACAGACAGCAGGAAAAAATGCGTTGGGAGAGTTTGCACCGGAGTTTGCACATTTTAACGATGATGTGCTTTTTGGGGAGAACTGGAACAACGAAGATATTGATTTAAAGACAAGATGCATAATTACAGTAGTTGCGCTGATGTCATCAGGCGTGACAGATTCATCACTTAAGTATCATCTTGAAAATGCTAAGAATAACGGTGTTACAGCAAAGGAGATTGCTGCTGTTATCACTCATGTAGCATTTTATGCGGGATGGCCAAAGGCATGGGCTGTATTCAACATGGCTAAGGAAGTATGGAAAGAAGATTAATTAAAAGGTTTAGGTAAGAACTGATGAGTGTTTTGAGCAAAAATTATACATTGAGCAAGGGATGCTGTTGCAGCGGGATACCGTCATATTGATACAGCGCAGGCATATGGCAATGAGCGCGTTGTCGGCGGACCGAAAATCAATACCGCATTTTTAGAGGCGGGACTTCTCGATGAAATCAGCTTGCTGGTCGGAGTCGGAATCGACGGCAGAGGCAGTATGCCGGCTGTGTTTGACGGACTTGCGATGCAGCATGATGTGACAAAGTTAAAATTGATCGATGTAAAGAAATTCGACAGTGATGCGGTGAGGATACGGTATCAGTGTTAAAAGTTGAGGCGGCAAATCATCAACAATATGTTGAGATGACTTGTCGCCTTTTTCCTGAATAAATTCCCGCTTCACATTATCAAACATTTTTTGCCGATAATCTTCGGATACATTTGTAAGTTTCTGCCATGCTGTACCCTTGCCAGTAACATCCATACCTGCAACACCATTTGTATTCAGTAAATCTCCGTCCGAATCAAATCGTTAATATTCATTGACATATAAAAGCCTCCCTGCAAATAAATTCAAAATCCGTTTAGAATGTGCGCATAATCATAAAAAATAGGGTTATAATACTTGCGTATAATCAAAAAATAAATTACAATGTGCGTATAATCATAAAAACTAGAACTAACATATATGCGCATAATCTGGAGG
>CAMDYG010000072.1 GCA_945910225.1 uncultured Eubacterium sp.
CCCAGTGCACTCATATACAAATCGTTGGCATGTCCCAAAAATATTCTGTCAATAATCATCTGAAGCTGCGCTATAATATTGTTCATGATGATTGGTAATGCTAATATAAGCAGCCTCTTTCCGTATTGTTTATAACTTAATTTCATAATTTTCCTGCTTTCGTTTCTTTTTTTGCACAATGCAAAAATCAAAGTTCTGCAAATCTATCACAGCCTTTTGTTTTAAGCCAAATATACAATGTCAGACCAGCCACGACATTTACTGCTATAAAGATTCCTATATAGAGCATATATCCCAATGTATAACCAGGAAGCATCATATATCCAATAAACAGAAGTGCTGTATATCCGAATCCACCAAACATTGTGATCATTACAGAAGCACTCTGTTTTATCGGTGCAAGCTCATTGGTCCAGGTAAGCACAGGCTTTATCACTCCCATAAATAAGCCAAACACTGCCATTACAAATATAAAGGACAGTACCTGCAGGATCATCATTACAAATTGCCCGATTTTAAATGGGCATACTACTGCCGTACAAATCATGCAAAGCATCACAGGTATACTATTTAAAATAAGCTGCATATCCAGTTTTGCGCGAAGAACCTGCCATGATGTCACAGGAAGAGACTGTACAATCCACAGACTTTTACCCTCCAAAGAAATCGAAGGTGCTGTCATGATATCCATTGATGTAAGACCACACAGCATAATCGTAACCAGCAACAGTACACTACCATCCTGACTTCCAAATATGCCATTAAGCATTATAAATATTTTTCTTCCCTTCCATAAAAGTGCGACAGCACAGATTGGCATCAGGAAAATGCCAAGTCCGCTATTTAACATATATCCCGGACTCGATGTAAAATGCTTAAACTCCCTGAAAAGCAGTGCCTTTGTTACACTTTCCTGCTTCATTGTCTTTTTGTGATATACCACTTTGCTGACTTTTCCTGTAGATGTTGCTACCTGTAAAAAGCTTTTTGATATTAAAAACCACATCATTAAAAATGTAACTGCAACCAATGCAAGCATTATAAGAGTGGCTTTCGCATCTCCTACGCCCACACTTCCAAACGCAAAAAGCAGATATGCAGAACCCTTGATCTTATCACCATACACAACCAAATTGGTAAGCAGGTCTGTAATCATACTCTGAGCCTTGAAATATACGAAATAATAACCACCTATAAATATAAGCGATACCAATACCGTAATCATGCTTTTATGCTTTAATTTAAGGCTTACTTTTGCAACAACATATCCAAGTAAGCAGGACAGTGTCATAACAAATACGGAAATCAACAGCGTAAGAATCATTCCGCCAAATAAGTTCTTTATATTAACTCCTGCTGTTACCATATATACAATCCATGCTGGGATAATAACTACTGCTGAGTACATCAGTCCCATAATGTAAACACTGACCAGGCGCGATGCTACGATTGCTGATACTGGAATTGGCATGGACAAAAGCAGATCATTATCTTTTGCCAGATACAGACCGGAAAATGTGTTAAATACACTGCCAAATGTACCAAGCAAAATTGCAATAAGCCCCATAAGTGCAAAGTACATCCATCCCATATCCAGTGCTGCCATTGGGGCACATAATTTTCTTGAAAGCATCGTAAATATACCACCAAGAACTCCTATCATAATAACCGCAAACCAAAGCATAAACATGATAGTAGACACCTTAGAGCGGGCTTTATTCTTCTTTGCATCATAAAAGTAAACACGAAAAATCTCACTAAGTTGTTTTTTTACTAAAAGCTTTAACATACTACTCCTCCAATTCCAGGAATACATCCTCCAGGGACTCATCTCCCTTAACTTCATCCATCGTTCCCTGTCTGATTAACTTACCGCCTTTAATAATGGCAACCTTGTCGCATAATTTTTCTGCAACTTCAAGTACATGTGTTGAGAAAAAGAGTGCCCCGCCATTGTCGCAGAATTCACGCATCATTTCTTTCAACAGATGTGATGCCTTAGGATCAAGTCCTACAAATGGTTCATCCATAATAATAAGCTTTGGTTCATGAAGCCATGCTGAAATAATTGCCAGCTTCTGTTTCATTCCATGTGAATAGGCAGCAATCGGCTGTGCCAGATCATCTGTTATTTCAAATAAATCAGCATATTTGTGAATACGCTCTTTTCTATCTGCTGCACTGACCTTAAATATATCTGCTATAAAATTCAGATACTTGATTCCAGTCATATAATCATACAGGTCAGGATTATCCGGGATATATGCAATTTTCCTCTTACATTTCAATGGCTGTTCTTTGACAGACTCACCGCCTACGTAAATTTCGCCCTCATCAAACTGCAAAATTCCCACAACAGACTTTAATGTGGTTGTTTTACCGGCTCCATTATGACCGATAAATCCATAGATTTCTCCCTTCTGTATATGCAAATTCAAATCGTCTACTGCTGTTTTATCACCATATTTCTTTGTCAGATGTTCAATTTTTAACATATCATTTTCCTCATTTTCAAAATATATTTTGTTCAACGTTCTTTATTCATTGCTCTTTTTTCTACGATGCTCTTTGATTTTCCTGTTAATCTTATCAGCCTCTTCTTTTTCCAGATACCACTTTATAAGATATGACAATACATCGAAAAATGCTGTGGAAATTAAGATTGCCACATATCCAATCTGAGGGAATGATTCACCCATCACAAAACGAATGGCAAGACACATTGCAATCTCCAATACCACAAGTTCTATTACTCTTTGCAGTAATACCTGCTTTACAGTCATATCTTCCTTCAGATAAATTGGGATACAGGGAAGCATACAGATTAACGCAAGTACAAATGGCAGGAAAAAGTAAACAAAGCTGATACTTGCATCTCTTACAAAGATACTTCCAATAACAGCAATTGCCAGTGTATTCTCAGCTACTACCGTAATGTAATCAAAGATAAATTCTCTAATCGGATCAAACGCCTTCATTGTCTTCCTCCCTCACAAAATAGTCTTCAACTTCTTTTGCATATTTTCTTGTAACCAGTATTTCTTCACCATTTTCCATCTTCGCATACAACCTGCCGTTTAATGCGGTACGAACCGATTCAATTTTGTCCATATTGACAAGCATTGCCTTTGATGCCCGACAGATATAGCTGCACTTTACCGCTTCTTCTACCTGATACAATCTGCCATCAAGTTTGTAGACCTGCTCCGCTGTATAGGCGAACGCATTTCCATCAACTGTTTCATAGTACAGAATATCCTCAATTCTGATGGACACAGAATCACCTCTCTGTGTATATCCTATAATCGTGTCCCCCTTGCGCTTTACATATTCCTTAATTTCTGCAAAATCCTTTGTCCAATTTACATACTCCAATATCACACCCTCATCCTTTGGATGTTCTATCGTTCTTTCAATGACTCTCATAAGTACAATATCCTCGTATCAAAACTATTCCATGTGATAAATCTCATTGATTCTATTCGATATGTTCCCAATTACTACTTTAGCTGGTACATCCTAAAAAACTGTCGTACATGCCTTTCAATTAAGCCAGTAATCTCCTGCTCTCTCTCAGGTTCTCTGTCGCAAAGATTAATCCAGACCGAAATCGGCAGACAAAGCTGTGCCGCTATAATCTCCGGTTCATCATCTTTCAGCTTTCCATTCTTTATCAGAAAGCTAATAAATCCTGTAAAATAGTTCATGATATCCGAATAATTCTGTTTCGTCTGTAACTGTGAAAGCTGCTCGTTGCTAAACTGTTCTATTGTCAAAAGCTTTCTGATACGGCTGACCTGTGGATCATTTAAAATATAACGGACATGCCCAATGATCATCTGAACAACCTGCTGGACTGTCATATCATCCTTATTCTCAATGAAATCTGCATTGTTCCAATCTTCCTGTGCAAACATGGAATGTTCCTCATACTGCTTTTGAATAATCTCAATAAGCTCATCTAAAATATCCTGTTTGCTGGCAAAATGACTATATAACGATGCCTTACGGATTCCAACCGCATCTGCAATCTGAGAAATGGATGTTGCTTCATACCCGCCTGTAGAAAACAGAGTCAGTGCAGCATCCAGTATTTCATATTTTGTTCTGCCTCTTTCCATCCTGACCTACCTCCATGTGTTTGGTTTAATACCTGTATTTTACCTACCGAACGGTCGGCTGTCAAGTATGGATATAGTTTCTTACAATATTCTTTTCCAGGCTCCTTTACCTGTTTTCTTTTTCCGGCAGACGGGTCATAAATAGAAAAATTGCCCCAAATACCACAATACTGCCTGCCATAATAAATACCATCTGTGTTGTATTAACTACATTTCCACGAAACTGCGGATTGCAGTCTAACGTTTCCCTGATTGCCGTTATCATCTCCTCCGGAAGCTTCTCACTCTCCATCTCCTCAAATATGCCACGGAGCATATGATTCTTAATAAGTGAAGTTCCATAAGTCCCCGGAAGATATGACAATGCTTTCTGCAATCCAGAACCAAAATTAGAGATTGGCATATATGCTCCACAGATAAAGCCATAGCCTGCGCTGACAATCGTTCCCACTGCTGACATCTGCCCCTGCGTAGTAAGCGGATAGCTTATAATACTTGAAAGTGTACTTCCAAATAGCACCAGAAGAAGCTCATCAAAGATAATCCAAAGCACATCCACACAGCTTAAATACCAGCCCATTTTTCCTATGTAAAGAAGTCCGATCACAAGTGCCAGCCCATTTACCAGCAATGAATTCAGCACTGTTGCAAGGAAATATCCAAGATATATCTTTGAGCGGCTTATCGGGGAAACATTTAAGTCTTTCCTGGTACCATTCACCTTATCCTGCACCATTGTAAGATTCACGCAGAATGTAACTGTTACACAGCTTACTGCTAAGATAGCAGCAACTAGCTGGGATGCAACTGTCCCATCAATCAACTTTTCCGCAATCGTAAATCCTTCCGGAAATGCTGATGTAAAAGAATCTTTATAGACCTTTGCTAAAAATGTGACATACAACACAATCAGAATAATAGGTGTAATCAGAGATGAGAAGAACATTCCTTTATCCCTGAAAAATAATTTCCTGTTCCTGTTCATAAGAGAAATAACTGCCTTCATTAGTTTTCACCTCCCAGTACCTTGCCTGTTACCGCAAGAAATACATCATCCATTCCGCCCTTTACTACCTCGTAATCTCTAAATATATCCTGATGTTTAACTATAAGCTTTGTTGCTTCAATGGTATTTCCTATTTTTATCTGATATCCGTCCCTTATTACCTTATACTTCATACCCAAAGACCTCATTTCATCTTCTGTCACACCATAGATTGATACTGTATCCTGCACATAGGTGCTCTTTAATTCAAATGGTGTTCCTTCAGCTACTATGCTTCCTTTATCAAGGATTACGACATATCCCGCATTAGCAGCTTCCTCCATATAATGTGTTGTAAGAAAAACTGTAAGATTCTCATCTGTTCTTAGTTTTTCAATAACTTCCCAGATTCTCCTTCTGGTCTGCGGATCAAGACCTGTGGTCGGTTCATCCAAAATCAGTATTTCAGGCTTATGCAACAACGCTCTGGCTATATCAATTCTTCTACGCTGTCCTCCTGACAATTTACCAACAGGTCTGTTTATATAATCTTCAAATCCAAGAAGTTCTGTAAGTTCCCCAAGCCTCACTTCAAATTCCATTCCAGTGATTCCATAGAGCGCAGCCCTGCTTTTCAAGTTTTCTCTTACAGTAAGTGGTTTATCCAGCACACTATCCTGAAATACTATCCCCAGTTTCTTACCCAGCTTATTTCCCAGCTTTTCAGTAGCTACTCCATCAATCTCCACACTTCCACTATCCTTGTGAAGTTGACCACATATAATAGAAATTGTTGTGCTCTTTCCAGCACCATTAACGCCGAGGAAAGCAAACAGTTCTCCTCTTTTAACCTTGAAATTCAGGTCATTAACAGCTTTTACTTCACTGAAGTTCTTGGTTAGATGACTTATTTTTATGATATCTGATTCCATTCTGTTCTCCTTTTTCTCAACCTGCTCTACAATTTTTAACAGCAGAAGCAACAACATTGATATAGATTTTATGTATCTGTTTTAGTTTTATCGTATATTTATCTATGTGTCTATACGAGCAGCACCAAGATGCATAATATATGAACCAAGATGCATTAAAACACAAAAAGGACGCAGGATTACTCCCACGCCCTCACTACTATCTGGCTTTATCTTCTCTTACCTTCGGTACTTCTTTTTCTGCCTCTACCTTAATATCCACACCTCTAGCTTCACAGTTGCGAGCCGCAAGCGCATTAGAATCAGCTTCGCTGATGGGCGCTTGCTCCTACATAATATACGTTTTCTTACGAAATATGCGGTACCGCATATTTCTGTACTGAATAGTTACCATTTTACTATTATTTTTAAAGGAGAAATTACTCATGAAAAACAAATTATCATTTATTTCTATTTTTACACTCTGCATAGCATTATCACTTACAGCATGCGGTGGAAAGCAATCTTCCAACACAGATTCTAAGAACACTCAGACTGAAGCCGGCTCAGAAACATCCGGCAAATCAGATTCCGGGCTTGATGATTTATATCAGCAGGAAAATCAGCTTTTTGCAGATCACGCTGTTGTGTGGAACAAGGCATTTGGCATGATGAACAAAAGTGACGCCGATCCAAACGGAAATTATGCTGATTATCTTGCCGGTACCGTAGAATCAAACAAGGATTCATTCACAGACGATGAGCTTAAAACACTTAATGAGGATATTGAAACCATACGAAAAATAGAGGAACAGATAGCAGAGCTTGAAAACAAAAATACATCATCAGACGATAACAAGAAGGACAGCTCTAAAGCCTCATCTGTATTCAGTGATTTTTCCGGTGAGGATTTTGATGGCAATAAGGTTGATGACAGCCTGTTTTCCGGTAATGCAGTAACAGTCGTCAATTTCTGGTTTACCGGATGCAAACCATGTGTCGCTGAATTATCCAAGCTTAACGAATTAAATGATGCTATCAAATCAATG
>CAMDYG010000073.1 GCA_945910225.1 uncultured Eubacterium sp.
TAATATGTACCCATCTCAATAGATCCGGTACGAGGTGCACGAAGTCTTACCGAAAAGCTGCCTGGAAGATTAATAAGCGGCTCCGGTATCTGGAAACAGACTGCACCGATTGCAATATCACCTTTAGCCTGCGCCTGCCTTACAAGATCGTTATTCACTTCCTCCAGTAGCTTCTCAAAATAATAAAGATTAGCTAAATCTTTCACAATTACCTCCGGGTTATAATATTCCTATATTAACAAGTGCCTTCTTTGCGCCCTCAACAATAATTGCATCGTCAGGGAGATTAAATACATTTTCGCCAAGAACATCTGCCTGTGCAAGTTTAGAATCGCTCTGTATTACAGAAAGCAACTCAAGTCCACCAATATCCATAAGCTTTGTAACTTCCATATCCGGTATTCTGTTAGCAATAACTCCGATTCGGTCATACATAACAAGTTCATCTGCGACTTTCTTGATTGTCTGTACTACCTGACATCCTTTCTTGCTTGCGTCAGTAACAAGCAGCAGATGTGTAACCTTCTCCATAACTCTTCTGTTAATCTGTTCAATTCCAGCTTCACCATCAATTACAACATAATCAAACTTGTCTGAAAGCATTGTGATGACTTCTTTAAGATATGAATTAATCTTGCAGTAACAGCCTGCTGTCTCAGGTCTTCCTATTGCGATAAATGCATATCCGTCCTGCTCAACAACTGCATCCATTATCTCATACTTGGCTTCTCCAAGCAGTTCCACCGCAGTCTTGGTATCTCCGCCTTCAACATTCTTGATTACTTCTTTTCTTATATCATCTATAGTCTTCTCAACCTCAACATTAAGAACTGTAGAGAGTCCCACAGCCGGGTCTGCATCAATCGCAAGTATTTTCTTGTCAGGATATGCCTCAACAAGAAGCTTTACAATCACTCCTGCCAAAGAAGTCTTACCAACTCCTCCTTTACCTGCCACTGCTATAATCTGTGTTTTCTTATCCATCACACTTCTCCTTAATCCATAATCATTATTATATTGCCGCTATCTCGTAATATGATGTCTCAACGCATGCAAATCCAATCTATTCATCTATATCATCCGGCCACACAGAACCCTCATCAAGTCCATTATCAGTAAGCCATTCGTCTTCTACCATGATATATTTCTTAATACCTGATTCATTAACAAGCATGACAGAAACTTTAGGTGATTGTCCTTCTGCAAGTTCTTCACACCCATAATCTCCGTCAAATATCTGTTTTATCTTCCACATAACAATCTCCGTTTCAAGCACTTAATATTTTTATTATAAAACATTTTTACAAAATATGCTATAATATATCCATTATGAAAGTACGGAGGACAATATAATATGGGTACTCGGCGGTGATATTAAAGCTGAAGATTATAAGGAAACATATCGCAAATTAGGTGCATACCTTAAGTCCGCAACATCTTACAAGCTGATAACCTTCCATCCTTTTTGGAAGATGTTCATCAACAATGTGTACAGGCGGACATGATGGTGTAAGCTATGGTGTTGTATGTAACCGGGACGAGACATGTGGTGGATAAGTCCTGTCACCGGCGTAAAAAGCTACATAAGCAAATGTTCTAATGATTCATTCACTGCTAAGAAATTCGCTAAAGTTGAGGGTGATGATACCGACAGGATGCTGGTGATAAAGTAATAATAAAATGGACTTTCCCACGGATTTACCTTGCAGAAAGTCCATTTTGCTTTTATTTCAGTTTATCTTACCCCCAGATAAGCTTCTCCCAGAATTCCTTATCCCTGGCATACTTTAATATATCCTCTTCTTTTTCGTTATCGAGGTAATCCATAACCTTGTTGTAATCTGTCGGATTTTTAAAATCAATCTGCCACAAAAGTGTGCCTACTCCGTCCTTAAATTCCTTACATATAATTCCCTGCTCGGTATATGCAGTAACTGTCCACACTTTCTCTCCTGATTCATCATCACATGATGCACTTTCTGTTGCACCTTCTGTCTTGCTTACACCTTCTGTTGTGTCTCCTGTAAGCATAAGCTCCTGAGACTTGCTAAGGCTGTCCTGTGCTTTTTCATTGGCAATAGCTGCTTTATGAAGAATTGTCTGATCCTCTGTTTTCATGTCATATGTCCAACTGTTTTCTTCTATCCATTCTTCATCCTCAGTCTTTACATCAGATGCGAATCCATTGGCTGCTGCACTCTGTGCTGCGCTTGAAGCCGCATTTGCCTTATCCCCTGCTGGTGCATCAGCTGCTGCCTTAGATGCTGCTTCATCTTGAATTTCTTTAAGTTTTTTAATCTTATCTCTTATAGCCTCGATATTCTGGTCAAAACTGTTAAGAAGCTTTTCCCATTCTTTGTCAGACATATCACGCCAATCTTTATCTTCAAGATCGTCCGCAGTAAGTTCATACTTCTGTCTGAGCATTTCTATCAGATCAGCTGCTGTATATCTTTTACCTGTTGACTCACTTTCAAGTTCAATACCTGAGCCCACCAGTGATGCATTCCAGTTTTTCTTTTCAGTTAAAGCTTCATCAAGTGAATTGTATGAATATGCAGCGTCGCCCATCAAATGTTTTAAGGCATTCCAGCTTCCCCACTTATATGAACCTTCAATGATTGAATCTGCATACTGGCAATATGCAAACATTTCCACAGCACTTGCATTAGATGGATCTATCCCGGAAAGATTAACATCATAGTTTTTAAATTCATTTCCACCCAATGCAATGCTCACTCTTATAATCGTATCCTCACTATCAGGATTCACAATCTGGGTTGCTCTCATTCCGTAACCTGTATCTCCAACATTTAAGAAACCAATTCCTAATGATTTGTACTGGATATTACTATCCGGCTTCATAGATTCCTTAAAACTGGTGCCACCTTTGCCAGTCTTCGTTGTCTGGGAACTGTACTCTGAATAATTCCCATACCTTATTTGTGTGTTAACATTCATGTTTTCTCCTTTCCGCAGCCGCTCAGTCAGTCGTAGCCACGCCACTTTCCTGAAAGGTCCAAGTGGCATAAAATAATAAAAAGCACATTTATCCAACAGATTCAATCCATTGAACAAATGTGCTTTCCATGCCTATTATATATCGGCATTATTTATTATTTTATTATAGTAACTCAGCATTTCATGCCATATTTTTTCAGGTCAACCCTGCCATTAATGACTTCTATTCCATCTTCCATAAGAAGCTCAGCCTGCTTTCCAGCTCCACCAAATGCAAATTCTCCAGCAAGTTCTCCCTTTGAATTAACCACCCTGTAGCAAGGAATTTCCAACGGATCAGGATTCTTATGAAGTGCATTGCCAACTGCACGCGCCATCTTCCTGTCTCCTGCAAGCTGTGCTATCTGTCCATATGTAGCAACCTGCCCTCTTGGAATCTTCTTAACAGCTTCATATATCCTTTTAGTCGGGCTGTAAGATACCAAATCATAACTTTCTGCAATCATGCGTCTGACATCTTCATCCGGAATAGTTCCATCAAGGATAATAGTATTCCAGTGTTCTTTATTCTGATGCCAGCCCGCAATCACAGAAGAATATGTGCTTCTCCATAGGTCACGCCACTCAGGTGAAACCTTGACATTAAGATTAATATATCCATTACGCTCATATGTCCATAAAAATGCTTTCTTGCATCCTTTAACTCTTACAAGCTGCCAGTTCTCATCATGAAATGGTGCTTCCTGATAAGTATCAGGAAATGATAATCCATAGCTTAGCGCTTCTTCTCTGGTCCTCATAATATCTACTGTCCCATATAATTTCTAAATGCATCAAGAACCTCGGTTCTTCCAACCATATCATCAAAGCTGTCCTTTTCTGGTTCTCTTCTTAATACTGGTTCTGGAGGTATTACCGGTTCCTTAGGAAGAAATGGTTCAGATGGCATGGCAAGCTTAGATAATTCAATTCTGACATTCATTATCTCTTTATCCTTCTTAGCTGCTCTTGCCTCTGCCATAAATCCTTCAATGAAGCCTTTATCTTCCTGAAGCCTCTTAAGTTCATACTCAAGATTCATCTTATCGTCGAAATACTGTTTCTTCTCAGCATTCCATCTGTCAAGCACATCTTTATTAGCCTCTAGCCAGTCATCATGCTCTTTCTGTTTTTCAACGACATCCTTTTCCCACTGTTCTTTTGCTGCTTCAAGATTATCTCTTTCCTGCTCCCACAGCTTATGATCATCCTGAAATTCTTTCTCATTCTTAGCCTTGTTGAATTCCGCAAGATTATTTGCAAGCTTAAATGCATTTTCAAGCTTTGAAAAGTACTCTTCTTCCTGCTTTCTTGCCTCTGCTACTGACTGCTGTTCCTGAAGCTTAACTTCATTGAGTGTATCCTCAAGATGCTTGTCTACTGCATTTATAAATTCATCTATATAAGCCTTTACCTCATCATTAGCATATAACTGCGCTCTCTTAAACAACTCATTATCGCTTAGTATATAATGCTCTTTATTCTCTGCGATTGCACTTTCCACAGATGCAACTCCTGTTTCATAATAATAATGCATATCAAATAAAGCATCGAACTCTTCCTGTGAGAACAGTTCTGCTACAGGATAATTCTTAATAATATCCGGCTTTCTGTCTTTAATCTCTAATTCAATTGTCTCCTTTGAGACACTTCCAATAGCCTGCACATATATATTATCTGCCATATCCTTTGCATCAGCGCTCTCCTGCTGGATAAGAAGCTGTCCCCAGTATGCAAGTGAATTCTCCGGCTCAATATCAAGAACCTTATAGAAAAGCTTATTGGCTTCTTTATTATTACCTGCAGCGATTGCCTTATATGCATCACTAATCATTTCTTCAGGATCTGCTGTTTCAAAAATCTCAAGTTCAATTACTTCTTCCTGTGTTGACTCTGCCGCCTCTTCCTTAGATTCTGCTTCTTTTTCCTGCTGGTCATCCTGCTTTGCAGCCATATCCTCTTCTTCCTTAACCTCCGCAGATTCTTTATCTGAATTAAGTTTTTCATTAGCTGCTTCTGAATTCTTAATTGAACTCATTATGTTGTCAAATGTATCATCCCTGCCCAGCTCAATCATCTTTAAAGATGCAAATTCCTTAGGAATATCATATTCATCAACATCTTTATAGCATGGTATAAGATGCTTAGTCTTATCTGCATCTGCAAATGCTATGTATCTGTTCCATTCATTCTTAACCCATACATCATTATAATCGTCATATGATGTACCTAATGCCAGCATTACATATGCTGATTTCAATGCAGCAAATATGTATGGTTCACTATCGCTCCTGCTAATATCCTTAAGAGCTTCCTGTGACAAAAATACCTTGTATCCTGCATCTGTTAACTTCTTATATATATCCTCCGCCAACTCACTGACAGCTGTTCTTTCTCCATTCTCATCTGCAATCCTGTAGCTTATAAATATATCATATGGCTTCTCATTCTCTGCTATATCAATATATTTCTTTCTTGTCTCTTCTATTACTTTAGCTTCATATCTGTATACAGCTCTTGACTCTGAATCTGAGTTCTCCATAACCAGCTCAAAATCCTCATCTTCCATAACACTATCATAAGATGTTCTGTGACACACAGGTATCATTGATGATGTCTTCTCATCTTCTACATATTCTATTCCATATTTACAAAGGATCTTTCCCCAGTATCCTTCTGCTTCTTCCGGATAATCATCTGTTATATTATCGTATACTCCAAGTGCCTTATCATAATCACAATTAATTCGTAATTTGTTAGCACGCTCAAATAATTTAAGTTCTTTGTCGTCTGCTATATCAGGAACTGTCTGGTTTGTACCGCAACTATCACATTTACATACAGTAACCGAATCACCTGTCTCAAGATTACTTCCACACATTTTACATTTTATGGTTCCCATTTGCATTCTCCTTAATTATTATTGAATCCTATTTCATCCCGCATATAATACAATATTATTAAAGCCGTATAGAATATTATAATATCTAGATAATAACGTGTCAATTTAAGTTTTAAGCAAAAAATTCCCATCTCCAGCATTGCTGGAAATGGGAATTCATCATTAATACAATTATCATAGCAATTTCCTTTTCGTGACATAGATTGGATAATTCCATGCTCCTGTAAAGCATTTCTATAATAAGCATGTTGATACTGCCAGCCTTGGTCAGAATGAAATATTAACCCTTCAACTGAAGGGAATTTTTCAAATGCTTTATTTAGCATTCTTTCTATCTGTTCAAGATTAGGACTCATTGATAATTCATATGAAATAATTTCATTTGTGTTCATATCTAGCACTGGTGATATATAACACTTTCCCCATGAAAAATTGAACTGAGATACATCTGTTGTCCATTTTTGTAAAGGTGCCGTTGTACTAAAGTCCCTATTTATTATGTTATCAGCAATCTTACCTACTTCACCCTTATAAGAATGGTATTTCTCTTTTGGTCGTTTGCCAGCTAATCCTGCTTCGTGCATAAGACGCTGGACGCGCTTATGGTTTATCTGATATCCCCGGTTTATAAGTTCTTGATGAACTCTTCTTACTCCATATCTGTGTTTGTGCAAATCAAAAATACTTTTTATTTCTTTTATTATTTCTTGATTACGTTCAGCAACAACATCTTTCTTATGGTTACTCTTAAGCTCATTCACTTCCCGGTTAAAGTCGGCGACATACGCACTTGCTACGGTTGTAACAGTATCTCCATCTTCAAGAGGCGGCAAGAATATGGCAAACGGTGAATTGTAGATAGTTCCCACGATTGCCACTACCGGAATCGCTACTACCGACACTAAAAGCACCAGTCCTAGACTGATTTGCATTCTTCATACTGTTCCGAAGCATTGCAAGTTTTCCATCCTT
>CAMDYG010000074.1 GCA_945910225.1 uncultured Eubacterium sp.
TGTGAAACGGCAAGGCATATTCTGACTGGTGAAAATGCTGTTGCAAGAGTTATTGCGAGACCTTTTGTTGGAGAGAATGGTAATTATAAGAGAACATCTAACAGAAGAGATTTTTCATTAAAACCAACTGAAGATAATATATTGTGCAGAGTACGTGACAAGGGACTGAATGTTATAGGCGTAGGAAAGATTCATGATATATTTGACGGGGTTGGACTTACAGAATCTAAACATACAGTTGATAATCAGGACGGCATTAATGTAACGATTGATTATATGAAACAAGATAATAAAGGAATTATATATACTAATCTGGTTGAGTTTGATTCTACATGGGGACACAGAAGAGATTATAAGGGATATGCGAGAGGTCTTGAAGAATTTGACGGCAGACTGCCTGAAATAATGGATGCAATGAATGATACGGATATGCTTATTATTACAGCTGATCATGGCTGTGATCCAACTTATAAAGGAACAGATCACACAAGAGAATATGTACCTTTGTTAGTTTATGGCAAATGTCTGAAACAGGGTGTGAATCTGGGAACAGGTGATACTTATGCTGATATTGCACAGACTCTGGCTGAGATTTTTGTCACAGAACCTGTTAAGATAGGAAAAAGCTTTCTTGATAAGATTATGTAGGAGGTCTGAATACTATGAGAATGGTTGATATTATTGAGAAAAAAAGGGATGGAGGAAAACTCACTAAAGAAGAAATTGATTTCTTTGTTAGTGGATATGTAAAAGGAGAAATACCAGATTATCAGGTTTCTGCGCTACTTATGGCGATATATTTTAGAAAAATGAATTATGATGAGACGCTTAATCTTACACTGGCAATGGAAAACAGCGGTGATAAGCTGGACTTGTCATCTATTAATGGGATTAAAGTGGACAAACACAGTACAGGAGGTGTAGGAGATAAAACATCTCTCGTTCTTGCACCTATGGTTGCAGCACTAGGTGGAAAAGTTGCCAAGATGAGCGGAAGAGGTCTTGGACATACAGGAGGAACAATAGACAAGCTTGAAAGCATTCCAGGATTTAATACTTCTTTATCAGAGGAAGCATTTATTAGACAGGTTAATGATATAGGGATTGCAATAACCGGACAGACTGGTAATCTTGCACCTGCTGATAAGAAGCTGTATGCGCTGAGGGATGTTACAGCGACAGTTGAAAATATTTCTCTTATTGCAAGCAGTATTATGAGTAAGAAACTTGCATCCGGAGCTGATGCAATTGTGCTTGATGTTAAGACTGGAAGCGGTGCATTTATGAAAAATGAAGCTGATGCCGTAAGTCTTGCGGAGGAGATGGTTCGTATTGGAAAAGGAGCAGGAAGAAATGTTACTGCACTTATAACAGATATGGATCAGCCATTAGGATATGCAGTTGGTAATGCGCTGGAAGTTATTGAGGCTATTAATACTCTTAAGGGTGAAGGACCAGAAGATTTAACGGAACTTGTTCTCAATCTTGGAACTTATATGGTACTTGCTGCAAGAGATGATCTTGACAAAGAAAGCGTCAGAAAAGAACTTGAAAGAGTGATAAATGATGGAAGTGCATTGAAAAAGATGGCTGAATTCGTTAAAGCTCAGGGAGGAGACCCTGATGCAGTATATAATACGGATAAATTTAAAGTTGCAGAAAATGTGACAGAAGTATGCGCAGATTGTGATGGATATGTTAAGTCGATTCAGTCAGAACTTATTGGAAAAGCATCTATGATTCTTGGAGGAGGAAGGGCAACCAAAGAGGATGTGATTGATCTGTCTGTTGGTGTTGTACTATCTAAAAAAACAGGTGATAAAGTTAAAAAAGGAGATGTAATTGCCAGAATTTACTGTGACTGTGAAGAAAAAGCAAAAGAATCTGAAAGAATGATACATGAAGCGTATTCATTTTCAGCAGAATATGTCAATAAGAATGTACTAATTAAGGGAATCGTGGGTTAATAGTTGTAAATAAATGGATTTTGTGATAATATAAACACCAAACAGGGCTTTGCCCTAGGTTTGTGAATTGAAAAGGAGAGTTACGATGGAAGTAAGACAGGGTGCTAACGCAAGAGATGTTAAAAGCTATGATACAGAAAGATTGAGAAATGATTTCCTTATTCAGAATCTTTTCCCAGCTGATGATTTCAAGCTTGTTTACAGCCAGATTGATCGTATTATTGTTGGTGGATGTATGCCAGTTAATAAGGAACTTACACTTGAGGCAGGTTCTGAGCTTAAGGCAGCATATTTCCTTGAAAGACGTGAGATGGGTATCTTTAATGTAGGTGGCAATGGTTCAGTTATCGTTGATGGTACTGAGTATAAGTTTAAATATAGAGATGGACTTTATGTTGGTATGGGTTCTAAGGAGATTAAGTTTAAGAGTGAGGATTCTTCTAAGCCAGCTAAGTTTTATTTTAACTCAACTCCAGCACATAAGACATATCCTACAGTATTCATTGATCCAGAGAAGGATATCAAGGATGAGTTCAAGCTTCAGCTTGGTTCTGTTGAAGGATGCAACAAGCGTCTTAACAGAAAGTATATTTTACCAGGACAGGTTGAGACTTGTCAGTTAGAGATGGGTATCACAACTCTTGAACCAGGAAGCGTATGGAATACAATGCCATGTCATACACATGACAGAAGAATGGAAGTTTACTTCTATTTCGAGATTCCAGAAGAAGATATCGTAGTTCACTACATGGGTGAGCCAACAGAAACTCGTCATATCATTATGAGAAGTGAAGAAGCAGTTATTTCACCAAGCTGGTCAATTCATTCAGCATCAGCTACACATGCATATGCATTTATCTGGGGAATGGCTGGAGAAAATCAGGATTTCGATGATATGGACTGGGTAGATATGAAGGATTTAAAGTAATCCGTTAGTACATATTTTTTACTTAGGAATGTGACCTGTAGAGGGTTTCATTTATAAATTATTATTAGGAAAAGGAGAATTAAAATGTCAGTTAATTTTTCACTTGAAGGTAAGATTGCATTTGTAACTGGTGCATCATATGGTATCGGCTTTGCTATCGCTAGCGGTATGGCTAAGGCTGGTGCTAAGATCGTTTTCAACGATATTAAGCAGGAATTAGTAGACAAAGGATTAGCAGCTTACAAGGAAGCTGGTATCGACGCTCATGGATATGTTTGCGACGTTACTAATGAAGAGGCTGTTAACGCTACTGTAGAGAAGATCACAAAGGAAGTTGGACCAATTGATATCCTCGTAAATAACGCTGGTATCATCAAGAGAATTCCTATGTGTGAGATGACAGCTGCTGAGTTCAGACAGGTTATCGACGTAGATCTTAACGCACCATTCATCGTATCAAAGGCAGTAATTCCTTCAATGATCGAAAGAGGACATGGTAAGATCATCAACATCTGCTCAATGATGTCAGAGTTAGGCCGTGAGACAGTATCAGCTTATGCTGCTGCTAAGGGTGGTCTTAAGATGCTTACAAGAAATATTTGTTCTGAGTATGGTAAGTACAATATCCAGTGTAATGGTATTGGACCTGGTTACATTGAGACACCTCAGACAGCTCCATTAAGAGAGAGACAGCCAGATGGATCAAGACATCCATTCGACTCATTCATCGTTGCAAAGACACCAGCAGAGAGATGGTTAAAGCCAGAAGAATTAGCTGGTCCAGCTGTATTCCTTGCTTCAGAAGCATCAGATGCAGTTAACGGACACATCCTCTATGTAGATGGTGGTATCCTCGCATACATCGGCAAGCAGCCACAGTAATCGCGAACATAGATTAGCGGTGCAGATAACAATAAAGGGCTTGAGACAAGTTTACTTGTCATCAAGTCCTTTTTGCTATCTATAGCGCATGGAATGCGCGTACAACTTGGTTGAAAACCAAGTTGTACATACACCGCGGACTACAAGCGCAGTGCGCGAATGATAGAAGAACCGGAGTGCAAGTTTACTTGTAACTCCGGTTCTTTTGTTATTCGCATAGAGCGCGACAGCGCGTGTGTCCTGACCTGCGGTCAGGACACGGCACTGCGCGAAAGTAGTGGGACGCACCTGTCCCGTCCGCCAATCCCCAGCTGCAAGAGCAAAGCGAGTTGCAGCGTCCGTTTTTTACAAAAATTCTAATATATCTTTAATGACATTAATCTTGAATAGTCAAATAAGTTACTCAATCCCCAGTTTTTGTACAATAGTATCTCATCAGTTTCCTAAAATGGAAAAAATCGGCTCTTATATACTACATATATAAGATATATGTATATCTTGACAGATATACATATAAATAAACTAACCATAATACAAGGAGGAAAATTAGAATGCATGGTTTGATGAAAAGGGGAGTTATAATAATATCATTATTAATTATTAGTTGTTTATCTTTTGTGGGATGTGGTAAAAAATACATATCTGAAACAAAAAATATGGCACTACCTATGACAGAACTTAGACTTGGAGAGGCTAATAGTAAAGTAGAGGAAATATTAGGTAAACCAGACGAGGATTTATCTAGTGAATCTAGCAGTCATCTTTATTATAAATATAATAATTTTAAGTGGAAAGGTAAGAAAGGAACCTTAACAGTTGCGTCATATGATAAAGATAATCTTCATAAAACTGTAAGATATGTAAATTGGAAATATACCGGTAATGACATAAAAAAGTTATTTAAAACTCTTACAGATCAAGCAGGCGAAGTTTATGAGGTAATTTATATAGATTCAGATTCTGCAAAATATGAGACTGATTATGGAACATGTTGGATTACCTGTAGTAAAGATACTGATGGTAATGATTATTTAGAGGTTTCTTGTTATGCAAAAAAAGATTGATCCCCAATAATTAGTATAATAGAAGGATAAGATTTCATAAAGGAGAATAACAATGATTTCAAATAATCAGAAAGCCCTAAAGATAGAATCAGCTATGAGAATGATTGAAGAGTCGGAAACATCATATGCCAATTATCTGTCGAATGATTTTACGGATACAATGTTAGAATTCTTAAATAAATTTGGTACCTATAATGGTATAGTTGAAGAACAAATAAATGAAATCAAACAACAGTATGGATTAGAAGAAATCAAATTATCTCTTGAGGACTTAGCTGATGAGTCAGTTAATAAGCTGGTAGAAATGCTGCAACAGTTAAACAAATTGATAAATGAATATTAGAATCAAGTGCAAGGATGACTAAATGTTGTTCTTGCATTTTTACATTTTAAGGAAATTTATTAATGAGGTAAATAGAAGTAACCTCCCACTATAGAACAGATATTTAGGTTGTTTTGATATGGGTGCAAAATATCTTATAGGAAAAGATCGCATGGAAATGAAAGTAGGGCTTACTTTTGTATGCATGAATCTAACAAAATATATAAAAACAAAATCATATATTGTTTCATAAACTCCAGACCAGTTATCAATCGTAGTAAATTGCATGAACAGAATAACGAAGATAATAAATAATTTCTTAGACAATTCCCTAATTTATTTTCTATACAAGGTTTAGGATAAATTAAATTTAAGTGGTAAATATATAAGATAGTAAAATGTTACTCCCATTTCTCTTGTTTTTCTCCCAAAATGTATTATAATTGGGAGAAAGAAGTAACATTTGGGAGAAAGGAGTACCTGATGCGAGAATTTGATTATTCAAAATTTAAGGAAAGAACCTGGGATAATGAAATAATGGCCTATGTTGCACAGATTCACGAGTTTAAGGGTAAACAGGATCTATATTTAAGACAGAAACCGGTTGAATTAAACAGATTAGTTGAAATTGCTAAAATTCAGAGTACCGAAAGCTCAAATCAGATAGAAGGTATTATCACCACCAATTCAAGATTAAAACAGTTAGTTGAAAATAAGACAACTCCGCGAAACAGAGATGAACAGGAAATACTTGGTTATAGGAATGCATTAAATATAATTCATGAAAACTATGAAGCAATTCCTGTAAGAAGCAGTTATATCCTGCAGTTACATGGTGAGTTGTTAAAACATACGGCTTTTTCCTATGGTGGAAAATATAAAACTACACCTAATGAAATTGATATGGTTCTAGAAAATGGAGAAAAAGTTGTATTGTTTAAGCCGCTTGAACCTTATGAAACCCCATCGGCAGTAGAATGTCTATGTGAAGAATATAATAAGGCTTTCGGAGAAGGAATAGTTGACCCTCTTATTTTAATTCCAAATTTCATATTAGATTTCTTATGCATTCACCCATTTAACGATGGAAACGGCAGAATGAGCCGTCTGCTCACATTACTGTTATTGTATCGCGCCGGCTATATAGTTGGACAGTATATCAGTATTGAAAAAGCTATTGCAGATACAAAAGAAACTTATTATGAAGTATTGCAGCAAGCTGACATGGGATGGCACTCAGGAGAAAATAATCCAAAGCCATTCATAAAATATCTGCTTGGCATTATTTTATCATGCTATAGGGAATTTGAATCCAGAGTATTACTTGCAGCAAAAACAGGAAAGAAGAGCAATGCTTACGATATTGTAAAGTTATTCACAGAAAATACGCTTGGAAAGTTTTCAAAACAGGATGCTTTACTTTCGTGTCCTAGCCTAGGCAGTTCCTCTGTTGAATCTGCACTTAAAAAACTTGTAGAAGAAGGAGCTATTATTAAAACCGGAGCCGGACGCAAAACTATGTATATGAGAAATATCAATTAATACATTTATTATGTACCATACTAAAATATCATTAAAAGGATATCTGATTGACATGTCAATATTTAAGAAGAACACAACTAATAAAGAGATAGAAACAGCACTCAATGAAATCCAGATTAATCTTGAGAA
>CAMDYG010000075.1 GCA_945910225.1 uncultured Eubacterium sp.
GGTTCTGATTATCTATATACCTACGGCTGAGCCACCTCCCGTGAAGCCAGCAGATATTACATTACAGGCTGTTAATATCAACCTCTTTACCATCACGCCATATACGTTCAATATTATAGAATGCTCTGTCATCTTCAGAGAACACATGAACAATAACATCCTTGTAATCAAGAAGAATCCATGAAGCTGTATTATAGCCTTCAACCTTAGGATCATCGTATCCGGCCTTGAACATTTCTTCTTCTACGTTATCTACCATAGCTTGAATCTGGTTAGTATTGCTTCCGCTTGCAATAACGAAATAATCAGCAATAACTGATACATTACTGATATCAATAACTCTGATATCTTCAGCTTTCTTATCCTGTAAGGCGTCTACAATAACCTTTAACATTTCCTTAGAATCTGCCATATCTTAATTCTCTCTTTCTTTAATAATCCCTTTGTAGTAATCGTAAGTATCAATTGTCTGTGTATCTATATTACGACCAGTTTTTCTAATGTACGAAAGGGTGTCATCCAATATTACATAAGCCGCCATATCAATATCTGTGAATGCCATATGTCTTATGTCATCAAGATTAGCAGCTTTATTTCTGTAAGGCTCAATATAATCTGCAATGAATACAATCTTTTCTAATAAAGTCATTGCAGGCTTTCCTGTTGTATGCCACTTAATTGCAGAACATATTTCTTCATCTTCAACATTGTACTTATGCTTTGCATAATATGCACCAAGCTTGGAATGAAGCAGATAAGGACTTTCAAGTTCAATATCCGATATAGGAAGTCCAAATTGTCTGCATTCTGCAATCTTTACATCATCAGGAACACATTTGGCGCAGTCATGTAAAAGACCTGCAATATATGCCTTATTCATGTCAGCACCATGACACATGGCAAGGCAGGCACTTGTATTAGCAACACCAAGTGTATGCTGGTAACGCATGTTGTCTGTTTTAAGGGCTTCTTTTACCTGCATCCTTAATTGTTCAATATATCTGTTATCCATAATAAAACCTCTTAAACATAAAGTTTTCTGGACTTTATATACTCTTCTACTTCTTCACCGACATCATCTGTTACTGATAATCCCATTGAAACCTTTTTTCGTATGTCAGTTGAACTATATGGAAGGTCAGGGACGCTGATAAAATCGATAACTGCACCATATTTATCAGCCAGAAAATGCTTCTGGTTCATAAGTGTATCGGTTGAATTGTTATCCCTGTTGGCACATAAAATGTGACAATGGCTGCATATATATTCCGGGTGATACCAGTCCTGAATATATAGAAGTGAATCTGCACCTATTATGAAATATATTTTCTTATATAAGTCATAAACCTGGGCAAGTGTATCAGCTGTGTAGGTATTGCCGGGACGCTCAGTTTCAATCGTTGAAAGTGACATATAATCATATGGTTTTATTGCAAGTTTGACCATATTACATCTATCAACTGCACTTACAATAGGGAAATTATCCTTATAAGCCGGCGTACCTGATGGCATAAATAGTATTTCATCAATATCAAACTGCTCATAAGCACATCTGGCAATACCGGTATGTCCCTTGTGGATTGGATTAAATGTGCCTCCCATAATACCTATTATTTTGTCTGAATTAATCATGGTAAAATAATTCGTTTGTTGTCCTTAGATTCTTTGTAAAGAACAATTTTCTTTCCAATAACCTGAACAACCTGTGAGCGTGTTCTTTCTGCAACCATCTGCGCAATCTCTCTTGGATCATCAGCACAGTTATTAAGAACACTTATTTTGATAAGTTCTCTTGCTTCAAGAGCTTCTGCAATAGCTGCAGTGTTCTCAGGAGTAAGACTGTTCTTTCCAAATTGGAATATTGGATCCATTGTCATTGCAAGACCCTTTAAATAAGCTCTCTGTTTGCTTGTCATATATTCTCTCCTATTAAATTATGCTTTATAGTAATCAAACTCAAGGTAATCACCAACGATAACAGTATCGCCTTCCTCAATTCCAAGTTTCTCAAGTTCATCAAGGACACCTGAGCGTTTCATGAATTTCTGGAAGAAATCGAATCCCTTTTCAGATTCAAGGTTAGTATAACCAAGCATTTTATCAATCTTTGGTCCATTGACAACGTATACGCCATCTTCGTTAACAGATACCTCGAAGCTTTCATTAGGATTATCCATAAGCTCGTCGTAGTCAAATTCTTTCTCGAATAATACAGGCTCATCTTTGAAGTTGTCAAGCAGCGTTCTGACTGCGTATAACAGCTCTTTAACGCCCTGTCCTGTAACAGCAGATATAGGATATACCTTGATGCCTTCTGGCTCAAATGCGTCTCTTATAGCCTGTACAGGATCACTTCCGTCATCATATATAACATCAATCTTATTAGCTGCTATAACCTGAGGTCTTTCAAGAAGCTTAGGATTATAATTCTCAAGCTCTTTGTTGATAGCTTTAATATCAGCTATAGGATCACGGCCTTCAGTTGAAGCTGCGTCAACAATATGAATAATGACCTTAGTTCTTTCAATATGACGTAAGAACTGATGTCCAAGACCGACACCTTCTGATGCACCTTCAATAAGACCAGGAATATCAGCGATAACAAATCCTTTACCACCATCAAGATCAACAACACCAAGGTTAGGATTAAGAGTTGTGAAATGATAATTGGCAATCTTAGGTCTTGCATTAGTTACTCTTGATAAAAATGTTGATTTACCAACATTAGGAAATCCTACAAGACCAACATCAGCAATAACCTTAAGTTCGAGACGAACCCATAATTCCTGTGCATCCTGTCCTGGCTGAGCATATTGTGGTGCCTGCATGGTAGATGTGGCATAATTCATATTACCCTTACCACCACGGCCACCTTTAAGAATAGTTTCCTGAAGGTTATCACCAGACATATCTGCAATAACTTTACCAGATTCATCATCATATATAACAGTTCCTTCGGGTACTTTAATGATAAGGTTCTCACCATCTTTACCAGTGCATCTTCTTTTGCCGCCCTCTTCGCCGCTTTCAGCAATATATTTGCTGTTATGTCTGAAATCACCGAGTGTGTTAAGTCCTTTGTCGACTACAAAAACAATATCTCCGCCATGACCGCCATTGCCGCCATCAGGACCGCCAGCAGGAACATAAAGCTCTCTACGGAAGCTTACATGACCATCTCCACCCTTGCCGGATTTAATAAAAATGCGGACTCTGTCTGCAAACATAACCTTTCCTCCATTCTATATATAATCATATTAATTACGAAAAAAGCTCCAAATCCGAAGACTTGGAGCTAATAAACAAATTAGTCGTTTGAAACAACAGGATAAACAGAAACCTGCTTTCTATCCTTGCCTTTTCTTTCAAACTTAACAGTTCCATCAACAAGTGCGAATAATGTATCATCGCCACCACGACCAACATTAACACCTGGATGAATCTTTGTTCCACGCTGTCTGTAAAGAATATTACCAGCTAAAACAAACTGTCCGTCAGCTCTCTTAGCGCCTAATCTCTTAGACTCTGAATCTCTACCATTCTTTGTAGAACCTACACCCTTTTTATGAGCGAATAACTGAAGATTCATATTTAACATAAGGTTACACCTCCTTAACACTAATTGATAAGTATTTCGGATTATCCTCAGCCACAGAATTAATACCTAATTCATATGACTTAAGTAAAATCGAAGTTTCTGGACTTACAGGCATAGCCATCTTCAAGATGACAATTCCCTCATCCTCATTAACTGACACATCAAACTTATCATCGGTAAAAGCTTCTATCGAATTAATAGTATTGATTGTCAGAACTGAAATAGCAGAACATATAATGTCACTACCAGATTCAGCATATCCTGCATGACCTGCAGAATAAAAACCTGTGATCTCATTCTCAGAGTTCTTAAAAAAAGTTATATGAGTCATGAATAACACACCTCACAAACATTCATACAAAAATTAAGCATTAATCTTTTCAATCTTAACTTCTGTGTAAGCCTGTCTATGACCATTCTTCTTGTGATATCCAGTCTTTCTCTTGTACTTGTAAACGATAACCTTCTTATCTCTGCCTTCGCCTACAACGCTAGCTGTAACTGTAGCACCGGCAACTGTTGGCTCACCAACCTTAGCCTCGCCGTTGTTTACAAAAAGAACCTGATCAAATGTAACAGTGTCACCAGCATTAACTGCAAGCTTCTCAACTCTGATAGTATCGCCTTCAGAAACTGTGTACTGCTTACCACCTGTTGCTATAATTGCGTACATATGGTATCCTCCTTAATTAAATACTCGCCAGTTTTGGGGAATCCGACATACATCAGATATACTTATACCCTAACTGAGCGGCACACAAAATATATAATATACATTCAGGTACTATTTGTCAAATGTTTTTTGGAAATTTTTATTAAATATTAAATGAGCCATAATCCAATAATTCCACATAAAATACCTACTGCAAAACCTGCAGCAACATCTCTTATAAAATGTACTCCGGCAAGCACTCTGCTTACTGCCATCAGCGCAACAAGAACAAGCATTATAATGCCGGCTGGAACAGAAACATAAAGCCAGCACATAGCAATAATTGTAATAGAGAAAACATGTCTGCTTGGCATGGATTCTCCTTTTGTTTCTTTTATAAACAAAGGTTTTATATCATATTTTTCATATGGACGTCTGGCATCTATACATTTGCGTATAACAGAAACAAGAATAAAAGATGTAAAAGGTGTAAGAATCAGTTTGGCAGTTAGCAAAGTGCTGTCTGTTTCAATAACCATACCACTATTTTTTAATATCAAAGGCGTTGTTTCTGAAAAGAATGTTCCGCGGAAACTCATTATTATAAGAAGTATGTATGCCAATGCAATCAAGTAAGCCATATATTTGTATATGAATTTCAGAATAAGAAATGCAGGTTTGGAATTAATAAACCATTCAGATATTTTTTTATATCTTCTTTCATAAGCAGGGATGTCCTGTGAATTGGTTGATCCAGTATTACTCATAAATATTACCTCACTACATATGTGTTATTCAGGCTTTCGGAAAGACTCTTTCCTGTTTTCTTTCGTGTGATTTCAACAAGACCAAGTGGAGTCATGTCAACAATTGTAGTGTTTACTATATCTCTTTTTGCAAGAGATTTCAAATGTTCCATCAATTTTTCAGAATTATCACTGTTCATATTAATAAAATCAACAATTATTATTCCTGAAAGATTTCTTAATTTAATCTGTCTGCATAGCATATCTGCTGCTTCAATATTAGTTTTTAGTGCAGATGCTTCAACTGCTTCTGTATTCTTGGCTTTAGATACATTTTTCCCTGAATTAACATCAATAACAGATAAAGCCTCAGTCTGTTCTATAATAAGATAACCGCCTGATTTCAGCCATACCTTTTTAGAAAGAGCAGTTTCGATTTCTTTTTCTATAGAATAGATTTTGGATAATGGACATAAGTCATCTTCATATAAACGTGGTGATATATTGTCATTATGAGGCAGAAACTGAAGTAACTGATTATGTATTGCCGGAATATCTGTGATAACTTCAATGCTGTTGTTACCACCGGAAAGATGAATGATTTCTTCAACATATGCAGGTCTGTCCTGATGTACAAGGGTATAGAATCTGGAGTAAACAGCTTTGTTTAACATATCTGTGTACTCATCACACAATGAAGTGACATCTTTAATAATATCATTAATATCAGCGTTAACACAGCCACTTCTTAATATGATGCCGAATTGTCCCATATAATCATAACCGGATTTTTGTATAGCTTCTTTTTGCTTTTCAATAAGAATATCAGAAATGTTTTTCTTTATATCAGAAATCGTTGGATCTGCTTTTATTTTTTTTGATATATGAACCCCTTTTACATCATTGGAAACAACTGAGTAATTACCTGTCAGTTCAATTTTGGAAGACACTTTGGCAGGTTTGGTTTTAAGCGGTTCAGTCGTAACCTTTACAAGAATTTTATCTCCCTGGCATATGGCAGGATTATTTTTCTCGTTAAAAAATATAGGAGTTTTGTTATCTGGTATAGAATAATAACATTTCTGCTTATCAGCAATTTCAATAAATGCTGCATTAATATTCTTAACGACATTTTCTACTCTTCCAACATATATATTACCAACAATACTGCCACTATCTATAGGTTTAAGATAGTGGCAGATGTTATCAGAAGTATATATGCAACAGAATGTTATATTATTAATCTCTGTGATTATGTATTTGTATTCCATAAATTATCTGTTCCATGTTTTGATGTTTCTGTAAAAGCATGTTCTGTTGCCGGTGTGGCATGCAGCGTCAACCTGACGTACTTTTGCCAGAATAGTGTCGTTGTCGCAATCAATATCAAGAGAACCTACATACTGGAAATGTCCAGACGTAAGACCTTTAACCCATAGTTCCTGACGGCTTCTGCTATAATAAGTCATGATGCCTGTTTCTAAAGTTTTATTGTAGGCTTCTTCAT
>CAMDYG010000076.1 GCA_945910225.1 uncultured Eubacterium sp.
AGTATATTCAATGATAGGAAACTGAAAGAATAATTTAGTTTTACAAATAGTATTAGAATATTAAGAATAATAATACAAAATATAGCAATATATAATTTGATAGACATAATATATAGTTGCCAAAATCGAGTTTGAATAATGTACACGAGCCAAGAAATGCCGAATTTACGGCGTTCCTTGGCTCGTTTTTTGCCCAGTGACAATAATTTATTCATTTTCAGAAGTAGCTTTTAGTTTAAAAGATAAGTCTTGGAAATCAATGTTAAAATGAGCAAATAACACGCGAAGCATTTCAATTTTAGTTTGCGTATTTAAGTTTAACTCAATATAAACATCAGAATCTACCATAAAAGGATTTCTCATTCCTGTATTAGTTGTGTTGAATCTTTTTTTAATAGTCTTATTTTCTGGGAAATCTGCATTTACAAATGATATAAATGAACTTCGATCCAATAGGAATAATGGTTTCATGGCTTGTGGCAGCCGGACTTTACATGGTTTCAGAAATGAGACAGCAGATGCCGGTAGACATGGTTTCCCAGATTCCTGTGGTATTAGTGTTTCTGCCGGTTACAGCATTGTTGATTGCATTATTGATTCCGATACAGCTGATATTCGGAGTAGAAAAGAGCAGAGTGGTCGTTTCGGGGGTATGCGGTGCAATAGGCGTGTCTGTCATTGCATTTGCAAAGCTGGTAAAGACAAATGTATTAAGTGCCTTTTCATTTTTAAACCATATGAACGGCTGGATACTTGCAGGAATTACAGTGGTGGTGACAGTACTTCTCATACTGCTTTCTTATGCAATTAGTGTCCGGATTATGGAAAAGAAAGAATTTTAGAGAAAATATTTAAGCGGGACATTCATAAATAAATGAGTGCCCCGCTTATTAACGCATATTAGAAATTATCACCATTCCAACCCCAGTTAGAAACAGCCTGATATTTTACATAGACATGATCTGGTGCGATGCCAAGAACATCTTTAAAAATGTCACATATCTGGTCAGTGAGTTTAGCAAAGGCAGATGGATTTTCGCTACCGTAAACGCTGACATCAACCATAGCCATAGGCTCGGCATTGCTTCCTCTGAAGTAGAGCTTATAGTCAGGTTCGAAGCCGACCATGAGCCAGCTTTCTGACTTGCCGGGAATCGTCTGGATAGCCTGACCTAAACGGGTTTTGATTTCATTTTCCTGTGCTTCTGTAAGAGAAGTGCTTATCTTAGAATTAATAAATGGCATATGTTACCTCATTTCTGCGCCGCAGGCGCGTGTATTCATGTGATGATTATAGCATTTTACATTTGTCAAAGAAACATATTAATTGTCTGCGTCTTCCTTGATGCCGTGGCGTTCTGCATATCCAGTGAGGATAAGTGTAAGCGCGCCGTCGCCGGTTACATTGCAGGCTGTTCCGAAGCTGTCCTGAAGTGCAAATATTGTAAGCATAAGGGCAGTTCCAGTGTCGTTAAATCCAAGCACGCCGGTAATAAGTCCGAGCGAAGCCATAACTGTTCCGCCAGGTACGCCAGGCGCGCCGATTGCAAATATTCCGAGAAGCACGCAGAACAGAATCATAGTTCCGGCTGATGGAATAGTGCCGTACAAAATCTTAGATACAGTCATGCAGAAAAATACCTCTGTCAGCACTGAGCCGCACAAATGTATATTTGCAAACAAAGGAATTCCAAATGAGACCATGTCCTTTCTCAAGACCTTTGATTTGCCGGCACACTGGAGTGCAACTGCGAGTGTGGCAGCAGATGACATTGTTCCAATTGATGTCAGGTATGCAGGACCATAATGTCTGATTACTTCAATCGGATTCTTCTTAGAATACAATCCAGCAATTGTGTAAAGCAGAGTCATCCAAATGTAATGTCCGATTAATACAATAATTATGATTTTCAGAAACACAGGAACCTGCTTTGTTATTGAACCTTCGTATGAGAGTCCGCAGAAAGTAAGTCCGATGAAAAATGGAAGAATTGGTATCATAATTCTTGAAACTATCGCAAGCACGATTTTCTGGAATTCCTCAAGAATATTTGAAATCAATTCAGCTTTTGTCCATGCGGCAGCAAGTCCGACCATAATTGAGAACACGAGGGCGCTCATAACAGGCATTATCTGTGGAATCGATAATTCAAAAACCGCAGCCGGGAGCTCCTTCAATCCGTCAGCAGTAGAGGATATTGACAAATGTGGTATTAAAACATATCCGGAAGCGGTGGCAAAAAGAGCGGCACCTACTGAAGATGAATATGCAATCGTTACTGCAATCAGAAGAAGTTTTGATGCATTTTTACCCATCTGAGTAATCGAAGGTGCGATAAATGCAATGATTATCAGCGGTATGCAGAAATTAATTATCTGATTGAGAATATATTTCAGTGTTACAACGATATTCAAAATGGCGCGTGAAAATGAATTACCATCGTTTGAACTTAAAAGCAGTCCAATCAGGACGCCGGCAATAACGCCCACCAGTAATTTGAACGGCAGGCTGCGAAAGAAGTTGCTTTTCTTCATTTTATGAATCTCCTTCATTGGTGTGGTTAAGAAAAATTATAATATAGGTCGGAAAAAATAACAATGGAAAGGTTTTGGGGAGTTAACTGAGATGAATTTTGTTAATTGAATTTACCAGGTAATTTATATAGAAATTCTCTAAAAACACAGTAAATACTTGAAGTTATAGCGTTATAAGTTAAATAGTAAGAAATAAACTAATTGGGTGGTAATTTTTTGTAAAATGGCTTAAAATAGGCAAAGAGAGATTTGAGCTTGATTGAAAAAGGCTTAAATTCGTTGGATTAACATTAACATGAGATGTATTGAAATCTTATGGTTAAATTCCTTAAGGTTTAGAAATATTGATCCGACAAATGCAATGAAACAGTGTCTTAAGTTAGAAATAGGGCTGCCATATGTTAATTTTAAGACTATTGGGGATTATGTTATTCTGATGTGTTATTATTTAAAAATGTTGAAACAACCTAAAGGAGAAATTAAAGTATTTATCCGTGAATTTGAAAGAATTACCGACAATTATAAAAAATCGGTTAATGAAGAGGTATCAGCAAAGGTTATTCATCCAGATCTTCTGTCAAGAATGCAGATATTAAAAAGTTATATTTAAACCTTGCATTTTTAAGGTTGATATTGTATATTATAAATACTAATTGGGGTATGCATTTGCGGATGCATACTTGAGAGGGGCAGAGAAATCTGTCCCTCTTTTTAGTATTGGAACAATTTATAAAATTTTACGCAACCACCACCAACACAATTCCTACTTTTCTGACAACTTCAATTGGTGGAATCTACATTTTACAAGGGTTATAATACATACATAACAACAGAAAGGACTGACATTATGCTACAGGGGAATCTTATAATGCTGAGGTCGCTTGCGGGTAAGACACAGGAAGATATTGCCGAGGTTATTGGAATATCAAGGCAGGCGTATGCCAAATGGGAGAGAGGGGAAACAATTCCTGATATTGAAAAATGCGGCAGGCTGGCGGAGTTTTATGGCGTGACGATGGATTCCTTAATAAAGGATGATGTGCAGCTTGAAGGGAAGAAGATGGCACCGGCACCGAAGGGAAAGCATATGTGGGGCGTTGTCACAGTGAATGACCGCGGGCAGATAGTTATTCCTAAAGAGGCAAGAGAGACATTTGGCCTGGAAAATGGCAGCAGATTAGTTGTGCTTGGAGATGATAATGAAGGGATAGCGCTTGTTAAGGCAGAGCAGTTTGAAGAGAAACTCAGCATGGCAATGTCAGTTCTTAGTAAAAATATTAAGGAATGAGGTGTTGTGTATGAATTGTCCAAAATGTAATCAGGAGATGAGAAAAGGATATCTTTTTAGCAGTAAGGATGGGGCATTCAGTTTCGCGGATGAAGTTCCGGGAGTATTTACTAATGCTAAGACAGCAAAGGGATTTGTAGAGATTACACCATTGAAGGCGAGCCACAGAACGAGAGTGGAAGCCTGTATATGTGAGAATTGCAGAATAGTAGAGATGGAATATTAATCATAGGCTGATATTAAAGATTAGACGTATAATGCAATGCAGCATGCGTCTAATCTTTTTTTTCTGAATTATTCTTGCTGGAATCCCACATATATCCAAGACATTTGTCAAGCATTTTCTTAGCGTCCTGTTCGGTATCTATAATGCTTTTTAAATCATTCTTCTGATTCTGGGAATATTCATTATCATTGTCAACCATTTTGCTTAATATTTCTTTAGCTAGATCAGCTTCAAATTTGGGGTTCATAATATCTCCTTAGTAAATTTCTTTTTTGTATTATAACACATAAATATCGAAAAAAATGTCGAAATAAATAAAATGTTATTATTTTTATTTATCTGATAATAGTGTTAAGATAATAAAAAACGAAGGAGTATATATATGAACGAGCAGGATTTTACCATATCACCGATTCCAGATAATATATTTGCAAAGATGCAGGGGAAATCATATAAGGATAATTGCACTGTGTCAAGGGATGATTTGCGATATCTTAAAGTTTTACATAGGGGATTTGACGGAAGAACGCATACAGGCGAGCTTATTGTTAATAAGATGATTGCTGAAAATGTGCTTGACATATTCATGAAACTTTATAATGAGGGATATCAGATTGAGAAAATCCGCCTGATTGATGAATATGATGCTGACGACGAAAAGTCCATGAGTGATAATAATTCTTCGGCGTTTAATTTCAGATATATTTCCTACTCGACAACATTGTCAAAGCATGCGTTAGGGCTGGCGATTGACATCAACACGCTTTATAATCCTTATGTGAAAAATGTTGATGGCAGAAGAAATGTAGAGCCTGCCAATGCTGAAAAGTATACAGACAGAAGCGTTGAATTTCCACATAAAATCGACCATAATGATTTGTGCTATAAGGTGTTTACAGAGTACGGATTTGAGTGGGGCGGAGACTGGGAGCATGCGAAAGATTACCAGCATTTTGAGATGCCAGATGAGTGGATTGAGAAAAGTTTGTGCAGAAAAATGTAAGGCAGGTGACAACATGAATTGCGAAGATATGACTAAGATTCCACAATTGAATAATGTATTGAATATAAAAGCAGGCGCAGCTGGTTTGAAGAACACAATAAGATGGATTTATTTTGCAGACTGCCTGCAGTGTGTTAAGAATGAGTATCGTGTTGAGGATTATATTCATGGCGGAGAGCTGGTAGTACTTACGAATCCTGATGTGACGGAGGATAAGAATAAACTTATGGCGCTTATTACAAGCATGGTCGATTATGGGATTGCGGCGCTTGGAATCAATGAGGGACAGATTCTGCCAGAGCTGATTGAATATTGTAATAAGAAAGAACTGCCACTTTTTGAGTTGCCTGAGAAGTTCCCACTTATAGATCTGTCACAGATATTGTGTAAAAGGCTTGTGCTTGAAGAGAATAACAGAAATCTTGAGGAACAGGTATTTGCTTCAATCCTTGATGCGGAGCACCTTAACCGCAACAGCGTGCTTGAACAGGCGCAGTATCTGGGAATAGATCTGACGGGAAGTTTCTGTGTCGTAGAATTTGTGTTTGGAAAGAACAGCCGCGGCAGTAAGGATTTACTTTCGACAGGTCAGGAGATAAGAAGCATTATCGATATGGAATTCTCATTTTATTCAGGCAGCGTGCTTGTAATGCCGCAGACCGGCTCAGTCCTTGCACTTGTTTCAACAGACAGAATAAGTGATGAGGAATTAAAGGCTGTATTGGAGAATATTATTGAAAATGCTGACAGGAAACACCACATTTGTCTTAAAGCAGGAATTGGAAGCAGTGTGGAATATCTTGAAGATGTGAAGAGCAGCCGAAGAGAAGCGGCAGAGGCAGTTAAAGTTGCTGCGGTTTCGGATACGCAGGAGAGAATCTTCTTTTATAAAGAACAGGGAATATATACATTTATATCTAAGGTTACAGACAGCAGGTTTTTAGACGATTATGTTGAGAAGAATATCGGCAGGCTGATAGACGCTGATGAGATTAATAATGGCAGTCTGTGTGAGACACTGGAGAGTTTTCTTAATCATAACTGCAATGTGAAAGAGACAGCGCAGAGCCTGATTATTCACAGAAACACACTCAATTACAGGCTTAACAAGATAAGGGAGCTGCTTGGTATTGATTTTGAGAATCTGGATACGTGCTTTGAGTTAAAGTTAGCATTTATGATAAGAAGCTATCGTGGTAGAAAATAAATGCATAATCAGTGTGAAATTATCTATTTGTGCACGATGCACAATTAATATAGTTAATCAGAAACATTGATTAACCAGAAAAAAATAGTATAATTCAGAACATAAACAAAATAAATTAAAGTTTTTGAAAGACAAAGGTGTCGAGAATAAATAATTCTCGGCGCCTTTTTTGCGTGAGTAGCGATGAGAATAGATATGAAAAGTTCGCAATCATGCTTGCAAGAATTGGG
>CAMDYG010000077.1 GCA_945910225.1 uncultured Eubacterium sp.
GGCAAGAAAACGTCAGGGATTTGCAGAAGCAGCTTCTGATGATGAAGATTAATAATGATTACGTTGGGCACCGCACTAAGGAATAGTGCGGTGCCCATTTTTTATGTTAAGGTGATATATAAGTTCTGTAGTTCAGGCACGCTTTCGCCTCGTAACGGATACTAAATTCGTGATTTGCACTCATTAAGTACCAGCAGGCTGATAGAGAAATGATGCAATTATTTTTCTAAAATATATAAAATAATAATGACATTCCTTGAAATATGAAAACGAATAATGTAATATTAATATATAATTTTTAGTGATATTTTTCTGATCAATAGTTATTGTAATGGATTATGTAGGATTGAAGGTATGAAAGGGGATAAAATGGGATTAATATATGGAGTAGATATTGGAATAGCATCAGTTGGTATTGCTGTAATTGACAAAGAAACATTGGAGATTAAGCGAGTGGTTTCTGACTTATTTGAATCTGCGGATGCCGGTAAGAATGTTGAGAGAAGAAGTGCAAGGCAGTCAAGAAGACTTAATAACCGAAGAAAAACAAGAATAGGAGATTTTAATACACTCTGGTTAAAAGAATTTGGAGATATTCCAGGAGAGCATAGTACAGATGTTTTGCTATTAAGAAATGCTGGATTGGAAGAACAACTGACATTAGATGAAATATATTGCGTTTTAAAATACATGTTAAAACATAGAGGAATATCATATCTTGAAGATGCCTTGAATGAAGATAATGCTAAAGGAAGTTATCAGAAAGGTATAGCGATTAATCAGCGAGAATCAGAAGATAAACTTCCGTGTGAAATTCAGCTTGAGCGTCTGAAAAAATATGGACAATACAGGGGAGAGTGTGAAATTGAAGGAGAAGATGGAGAAAAGATTACTTTAAGCAATGTTTTTATGACCAGCTCATATCGAAAAGAGATAGAAAAAATCTTGGATACACAGAAAAAATATAAAACTGTTAATGATGGGTTTATTGATAAATATATTGAAATATTTAATAGAAAAAGAAAATATTATGAAGGCCCTGGAAATGAAAAGTCAAGGACAGATTATGGTAAGTATACAACCCGGAAAAACTCAGATGGTAAATATATAACAGAAAAGAATATATTTGAAAAGTTAATAGGCAGATGTAGTGTATATAAAGAGGAATTGAGGGCAGCAGGTGCATCTTATACAGCACAGGAATTTAACATATTAAATGACCTTAATAATATTACTGTCAATAATAAAAAATTAACGACACAGCAGAAAAAAGATATAATTGAGACAGTTCAGAATAGCGACAGAATTAATATGGAGAAAATAATTTCTTCATGTTTAGGAGAAAAGATTGAAAAAATCGAAGGCGCAAGAATAGATAAGAATGGAAAAAATATATATCATACATTTGAACAGTATAACAAGATGCGAAAAGCTTTTGCAGAGAATGGTTTTGATATTAAGGAACTTTCAATTAAGCAATTAGATGAAATTGGAAGAATTTTAACTATTAATACTGAAAGGGAGGGAATTGAAGAGGCGTTTTATGATAGTGGATTTTTAAATCTTAATAACGAACAGATTGATATATTAATAGAGTTAAGACATAAGAATGCAAGCTTATTCTCTAAGTGGCAGTCATTATCAATAAAAGCAATGAGAGAGATGATGCCAGATTTATATGATAGAAATGTCAATCAGATGAATATACTTACAGAAAGAGGCGTTTTTAAGGAAAAAAGAAATCTTTTTGAGAACAGTGTATATCTGCCCAAAGAACCAGTGTTGGAAGAAATATATAATCCAGTTGTCAGGAGATCTATAAGTATGACAATAGATGCATTGAATGCATTGATTAAGGAATATGGATATCCTGAAGATATTGTTATTGAGATGCCAAGAGACAGAAATGATGCAGAGCAGAAAGATAGAATTAAGAAGTTTCAGAAAACAAGAGAGAATGAGTTAAAGAATATTAAAAAGAAAATCAAAGATGAATATAATATCGAAATAAAAGAAGAACATTTCAGAAATCATAAAGGATTGGAAATGGAACTGAAATTATGGATGGAGCAGAATGAAAAATGTCCGTATTCAGGAAAACATATTAATGTTAAGGATATTTTATATCGTCATAATTTATTTGAGATAGACCATATAATTCCACTAAGTATATCATATGATGATAGCAGAAGTAATAAGGTTTTGGTATATAGAGAGGAAAATCAGGAAAAAGGGAATAGAACCCCTCTTATGTATTTATCTACTGTTCATAGAGAATATGATCAGCATGAGTTTATGAATTATGTGTTAAGTACAAAGACATTGCCAAGGAAAAAAAGAGAACTTTTACTTAATTCAGAAGATATAACTAAGATAGATGTATTAAAGGGCTTTATTAGTAGAAATATCAATGATACCCGTTATGCTTCAAGGAGTGTACTTAATGCAATAAATTTATTCTTAGGTGGCAAAGATTGTGATACCAAAGTCAGAGTTATAAGAGGTTCCGTTACACATCAGCTTCGTGTAAAGCTTGATCTTCCTAAAAACAGAGAAGAATCATATAGCCATCATGCTATAGATGCAGCCATTATGTGCTATTCACAGTTAGGGCTTATGAAATTTCATAATACTCAGAAGCAGTTTATAGATTTTGAAAATGAAGTATATTTATGTAATAGCGAATTATCTTGTTTTGATAACAGATATTATGATGAAGCATTGTTTGGACAGGTTTTTAAGATGAGAAAGAATCTGTTGCAGGCTGAGGGAAATCCACAGAGATCTGTGCAGAGCAAGGGAGTATATGATGAAGAAGAAAAGAATAATGGTATAGTTAAATTTCATCATAAGGTTGATAAGAAACCTAACAGAGGATTAAGTAATGCAACTATATATGGAACTAGAAACATAGATGGCAAAATATATAAAATTGTAGGATATGATATACGTAATAATAAAGATGCAAAGGCGATTGTTAATATTATAAAAAAAGGAAAGTCGGATGGATTTTTAATGTCAAAATACGATCCTAAAACATTTGAAATTCTTATGACAATTTATGAACAATACAAGGATGAGGATAACCCATTTCTAGCGTATGAGCAGGAGACGGGGGAAAGTATAAGAAAATATGCTAAAAATCATAATGGTCCGAAAATTAATAAGATTAAGTATGCAGATAGTGAGGTGGGGTCATGTATTGATGTATCAGCTAATTATGGATATAAACATGGTGACAAAAAGGTAATAATGGACACTCTTACGCCATATAGAGCTGATGTATATTACAATAAGAAAGATAACTTATATAGAATAATAGGCGTTAAATATGCTGATTTTAGATATTCTAATGGGAAATATGTCCTTGATGAAAATTCATATGTTGCAATTCTTATAAAAGAAGGGTTGTTAAAAGAAGGTGATACATTAGAAGGTCTTGTTGTAGCAGGATATGAATATAGATTATCTTTTTATAAGAACGATATTATTGAGTACACAAAGAATGACACAACATATAGAGAAAGATTCTTGTCGCGTACAATGCCTAAAGTAAAGAATTATATTGAGACAAAACCAATAAATGCGGCATCATATGAAAAAAGAAATCCTATTGGATTATCAAATGCAACTGATATATGTAAAATATATACAGATATCCTTGGAAATGAAACAAGAATACATAAAGAAAATTTTAAATTGAGTGTTGATTGAATGTTAGTAGTATGATACTATAATAGTAGGTTTGTGATGACTCAATTTTTTCAGACCTACTAAAATAAGGCTTTATGCCGAATTCAAGGGACACCGAAAGGTGTCCCTTTTTCTGTACATGGGGGAAATATGGGGTATAAGGTAGTATTAATTGAAAATGATGTAAAAATGAGTATTAAGTTAAATAATATAATAATTAATAAAGAAGGGCATGATATATGGATTTCGGTTGATGATGTCTCATTATTGGTTGTTGACAATATGAAGATTACACTTACATCGAGAATGTTATCATATCTGGCAGAGCACAATGTTGGAATGGTGTTTTGTGATTCTAAGCATTTACCGATAGGCTATTATGGAGATTATGATAATCATAGCCACATATCTAAAATCCTTAATTACCAGATTCAATATAGTCAGGAAAGTTATGATGAACTGTGGAAAAAGGTTGTTATAGCAAAGCTTAATAATCAGGCAGGAGTATTGGATATTCTTGGAAAAAATAGTGATGTTTCATTAAAGATAAAAGGCTATTGTGATGAGATAACGGATGGAGATAAAAGTAATAGAGAAGCACATGGAGCTAAGGTATATTTTAACGAATTGATGGGAACCAGTTTTTCGAGAGGAAATGAAGATATACTGTTAAATTCTGGACTTGATTATGGATACACAATAATAAGGTCTTATATAGCGAGATTATGTGTGGGTTATGGATTAAATTGTCAGATAGGAATACATCACAAAAATGAGTATAATCGTTTTAATCTGGTTGATGATTTAATGGAGCCATTAAGACCAATAGTAGATTTATATACATATAGAATACTGGAAGGACAGGAATTTTTCAAGGCAGAGCATAGATATAAAATAATAAATATAGTCAATCATTATATAAGATATAGGGGCAAGAGAATGTATCTTGGAAATATGTTAGAAGAATACGTAATGATGTTTTCAAAGAATCTTAAAGATGGGACAGAACTTATTTTTCCAGATGTTAATGATTATGAGGAGTATGCAGATGAGGTATGATGTAATGAGAGTTTTATGCATGTTTGATCTTCCGGTGGACACCGACAAAGAAAAAAGAGAATATAGAAACTTTAAGAAAAAACTTGTTCTTGAAGGATTTGTTATGCTTCAATATTCTGTTTATATAAGAACTTGTCCTAATAGACAGTATTCGGAGAGATTACAAAAAAGACTGGCAAAGAATCTTCCAGCAAATGGCAATATAAGACTATTGGAAATAACTGAAAAACAGTACGAAGATATGAAGATACTTGTTGGAGCTAAAAGTTTGAATGAGAAGATAGCTAATGATGAAAGGTTTGTTGTTATATGATTTTATCAATAAATGATAAATATGTATTAAACATGGAAGATATTACACAATTATGTGGGATTAGTTTGCAAAAGAAAAATTATATAATACAAAATATTGTGAAATATTTTTCAAGTGCTAAATATGCAGAGTATGAAGAAATGGATAACTGTATAATTAAAATAGATGAAGAGATTATTGGAAGAAAATATTATACAACGTATTATATATCAAATGTAAATGATTTGATTAGTGGCATTGCAATATCTAAAACCAGTATAATGAAAAAGTATGTTGATTATGTTAATTCTACATATGATAATCAAGTTATATATGAAGATATAATTGCAGAATATGAAAAGATATTTAAAAAAATTAATAATAAGATGAAAGAATCAGATATTAATTTAATGATGGATTTCATGGAGGAAAAGATAACAGATGTTGCTCAATTAGCGGTAACAAGAACACCAGATTTAGGGTATATAGAACGAATGAGTAATTATGAGCTATACATGGAATATATAAAGATTATAAAAGCTTATTATAAGAATAATCCAGACAAAATATTGTTAGTGTTAGAAAACTTAGATCATTATCTTGACAGAGAACAATATTATTCGTTGATGCAGCAATTAGAAATAATGACATCAGAATTAGATATATGTGTAATAACGACAACTAGTATAAGGGGATATGTCTATATCAGCAGGAATAATATTACAGGTATTAATATTATAAATGATGAGATTTTTTCTATGCCTATGATAGATGAATTAGAAATGTTCTTTAATGAAAATTATCCTTGTAATTATGATATGAGTGAGAAAAATATGTTACACAATATTTCGCAAATTATACATGACATTGGTATTGATGGATATCGTCCATGCGATAAAGAGTATGTGTTTTTAAAGCTTTTAGACGAATCAATGGGAGTTCATATTGGTAAATGTGATATGAAAAATAATGTGGAAAATACTTTCTTGAATGCATAAAAAATGGTATAATATATGTGGAGGCGGTGTTTTATGGAAAAGAAAAGGTACAATATTTTATACTTTTTATTTACAAAGCTCGATTTGATGTTTTAGTACCTGAAAGAATTGAGTCATCATAAAACA
>CAMDYG010000078.1 GCA_945910225.1 uncultured Eubacterium sp.
ACTACCAGGGCGGATTTGGGACTTTCACCCATTATAAACGTGCGCCGCAAGGCGCACTATAATAAGGAGCTGCTATCATTACGATAACAGCTCCTTAAATAATTTATATATGTAGTTATCAGTCATTCCTTAACTTGAACTGTGCAACCATCTCACTAAGAGTCGTAGCCTGTGCTGTAAGTTCTTCACTTGTAGCTGATGTCTCCTGTGATGTTGCTGAATTAGCCTGAACAACTTCTGCGATTCTTGCAATTGCAACATCAGCCTGTTCCATACCCGCAGCCTGACTTGTTGATACATCTCTCATCTTCTTGGCTGTCTCTGCAATGGACTGTACTCCATCAACAACTTCCTTCAGAGAATCAGATGCCTCTGTAGCAATCTTATTACCTTTACCAACCTCGTAGATAGAAGCTTCTATAAGATTTCTTGAATCTACTGCTGACTTGGCACTCTGCTCTGCAAGTGTACGAATCTGGTCAGCAACTACTGCAAATCCTCTTCCTGCATCGCCTGCTCTTGCAGCCTCAATGGAAGCATTAAGTGAAAGAAGGTTAGTCTGACTTGCAATACTTTCTATCTCTGAAATAATATTGCCAATCTTCTCAGAAGCCTCACTGATGCGAGCCATCGCCCCCATAAGAGCTTCCATGCTCTCACGGCTTCCCTCTGCTGTCTCGGCATACTTTTCTGCTTCCTTGTATGAGTATTCTAATTCAGAAGCTGTCTGCTGTATTCCTTCATTAAGATCATTGATTGTTGCCTGCATCTCTTCAACAGTAGCTGCCTGGTCTGTAGCACCTTCTGCCAATGCCTGTGCTGCTTCTGATAGGTTAGCTGAGCCCTCTGCAACCTGCTTAGAGGCATCTTCAACCCCTTTCAATGTTGTATCCATCTGTCTGTTCATATTGCGGATACCAAGCAACAATGCATTGAATGCGCCAGTATACTGATCTTCATGCTCTGTTGAAATAGCAAAATTACCAGCTGCCATCTCACCCATAAGTTTTCCTGCATCACTGATAATATTATGTAATCTCTCTGCCATAGCACGTGCACTATCTATAAGATCAGATATTTCATCATCAGTCTCAACCTCAGGGAATGGTGAATCTAAATCTCCCTGTGCAAATGTCTCAAATCTGGCCATCATTCCATCTAATGGATCTTCTATACTCTTTGCAATCTTACGTGCTGCTTTAGAAGCGACAAGCACTACTGCAACTATAACTCCAATTGCAGCAACAATCGCTATTATAAGAAATATTTCAAGCTTTAATTTTTCTGCTTCACCTTTTTCAACATTAACCTGCATAAGTTCTTCTAATGCTGTGTCGAGAGCCTTATACTTAGGTGCCATCTCATTAAGCATCATTGTCTGTGCTTTCATAGACTGATCAGAATCAGTTGTTGCTCCCAATTCTATAACCTTGTCATCAATTTTTTTATACTCTTCCCATGCCTTGTCAATTTTTTCCATACAGGCTTTGCTTTCTTTTGTAACCATCGTTGGTCTTATCTGTTCAAGCTTTGCCTCAAATGCATCAACATGTTCATCGTGCTGTTCTTTCATTTGATTTATAAGAGAAAACGAATCATATCCGACAATTCCTCTCGACGCACTTCTTATCTCCGCAGCTTCATCCATAGCTGTAGCTATATCCCCCTGTGGAAATGCATAATTCTTAAGAACCCTTCTGTAATCCATAGACATATAAACCATCATTGCACTTATAACAACTGCAACTACGAAAAATGATATAATTATTAGTCTAAACACGTAGTTTAGTCGTCCCTTAATATTCATATTATTCATTTTCTTCAACATCTTATAACTACCAGCCTTTCCATATGCATCATTCGTACAAAATATTTAATTGTTCCCTTTTCCATTTAATTAATATATTATTCCTAATTCAATTTTTTTCAAGGTGTTTTCACAAAATACTCATATGTAATTGTCTGAGCCCATCTATCTCATCACACAATTCCCTGCTTGAGCAGGTTGAACAATCCATCGTAAGACCACTAAATATGTTGTTTAACGAGTCTGTTATCTGTTCACATCTGTGTGCTTCATTTTTTAAAAATATGTAATCAATATCCCGTTCTGTAACAAAATATATGCTTACAGCCTCAACTTCCGGACGCTTCCTATAGGCATTGATAAGTCCACGTCCTACCGCTGCAAAGTTAATTGCCTGAGAAACCGCTTCCTTACTCACTCTCACTGGCTCTCTTTCTCTGACAGCTGATATTCTCATCATATATCCTTTAGGAAATGCATGGTATCTTACATAATCAGTTGCCCTAATTGAAGCATACAATGCATTATCATCATGATTCTTAATGTAATCACTATCCAGCCTGATTACAGTAATTCTTGCATATGAGATATCGTTCCTGATATTACACAGGTCATCCCCAACAAGATACACTGCATCTTCCGGCACAAGTTTCTCGTCCTGTGTAAATGCAATGGCACTCACGGCCTGATTGCTCCCACCACCAAGCTCATAAGCCATCTCACTTTTAAGGATAAGATTCTCTTTTTCAGTCATCTCCCATTCTTTCTGTAATGGCAGTTTCTTAGCACCATGGCTTTCAAGCATGGATATAAGCTTTCTTATCTCACCATCATATAAATCCATTGGCTGTTTCTACCCTTCCTGTTGTTCTCTCTGTGCATCCCGTTCTTTCTTTTTCTTTGCCTCTCGCCTGTTCTTTGACCAGTTGTAATACGAAGTAAGCGGCTTGATTAAAGTTGCCGCAAATTTCATGTCAAGATTAAAGAAATATATAACAAGAGTCAGAAGAAACAATGCAACAAACACGATTGCTATAATAGCCAGCACTTTTAATACTATCATACGTTACTTCCCTTCTGTCTTGCGTATTCTGCAGCGCCTAATGCTCCCATAAGCTGTGGGTCTGTCGGCAGGTCAACTACATTTATCTTAAGCACCTTTTCTATTGCTTTCTTCAATCCTTCATTCTTGGCACATCCGCCTGTAAGTGTAACGCTGTCAACTGCGCCAGCTTTCTTAGCCATAACAAAGCACCTCTTGGCAACTGACAACTGTATTCCTGCTGCTATCTCCTCCATAGGCTTTCCCTCACCTACCAGTGAGATAACCTCACTCTCTGCAAATACAGCGCACTGTGCTGTTATAGGAATCACATTCTTTGCTGTAAGAGACAGATTAGAAAATTCATCTAACGACATCTCAAATGCTCTTGCCATTGATTCAAAAAATCTTCCCGTTCCTGCCGCACATTTGTCATTCATCGCAAAATTAAGCACAGTTCCGTCAGTGTCAATCGCAATTCCCTTAACATCCTGCCCTCCGATATCAATTATCGCCTTGACCGAAGGGTCAGTTACATGAACTCCCATAGCGTGGCAGCTTATCTCTGATATATTCTCATCTGCAAATGGCACTTTGTTTCTTCCATAACCTGTACCAATCAGATATGTAAGCTCCTCTGCGCTGTTTAATCCGTCAACCTGGCTTACTGCCTCATCAAGTGCATCTTTAGCACTAAGCACAGGATTAATACGGCTTCTCTTAGTAACTGCTGCTACGATTTTTCCATTTTCATCTATAATTACGCATTTGGTATATGTACTCCCTGCGTCACAACCACCGAAATATTTCATTCTGTTATCCTTTCCTGCCACACACTGCATTAGGTTCTTACATTTTACCAGTTCTTGGAATCATCAAAGTCCTCAAGTGACGAGTCAAGCGGTTCTTCCCTGAAAACAGTTCTCATATACCTGTTAATCTCTGTTCTCATGTCTCTTCTCGTTCCGTCCTCCGGACACATAAGATTGTGTGTTACCCATATTAAATGTATTCCATGTTTTCTTGCTTCTTCTTCAAATATGCCGTGATAACCAGACATTGATTTGCAGCCCATATGCACATACATGATTACAATATCAATATTAAACATCTCACAGAAACGCCACAGTGCCTCTACGCCTGTCTCATAGCCACCATTAGAGCGGTTTCTCATAATCATGTTCTCATACAGATACGCAAGATCTAACATTGCCTGGTGCTTATCCTCTGTATTAACCATCTCTGTAGATACCATACTTAACATATCTGCAATTGTAACAACACCCCAGCAGTTAAGAAGCCAGATTGGAAGTGCTGTGTAATATGCAGCCTGAACACCCCATGTCATCGCTCTGTGGCGATACTCCTTCGCTGCCATTTCTTTATTCTTATACGCATCAAGTGCCATCTTAGTAAGCTTCTTATCCATATCAAGGAACGCCTGATTTCTTCCGCCGGCTGCCTGATATACACCATATCTGTAAAGTGCAAGTGTTACGCCCATAACCTGTGGATAATCTGTCTTGGAAATCTCCATCCACTCTAAGAATTCCTCTGTCTCGGCATTGAACCGCTTCATGCTCTTAAAGAATGCATCCCAGTCGAACTTCTCACCTGTCTGCTCTTCTATGAAATGTATCGCATTGACAACCTCTTCTGCCGCATACTCCTGCACGCTTTCCTGCCTGTGTCTTATTGGCACAGCAAGCTGAAATGTAGGAATCTTAAATGATCTTGCTTCAATTCCGTTACCCATAAGGCTTCCGTCACATGTCGTATTACACTGCACTGCACAGCAGCCTATAAGTGGAAAATCATCAGCCAGTGCAACACCAAGCTCTGCCGCCGGCATAGGACAGACATCTGACGGCACACCATACTGATGTGTTACATCAACATAATAGCTTACTCCATCCTGTGACATCATTGAACTTGTATACACTGCAGGAACTTCCACTGAAAGCCATGTCAGGTTAGGGAAACCGCCCATCAGGGTACTCATCATATTTTCATCAAAAAGAACAATCTTGCTGTTTAGCTTCTTGTCATTGCCGATAGCCGGGTCTGCCTTAAATATCTGTCCAAGCATCCCGCATATATCAGTAACGATAAGTCCAAGAGCCTGATGTGCCATACGAAGCTGTGTTCCTCTCATGCCTTCGGTATGTCTGTCCATAAAATCAGGCAGTGCAAGATAATTAAGCATCCAGCGGTATCTGAAAAAACCCTTCATATTATTAGGTTTTATTATAAATGTTATTAAAGTCTTCCAGTATACAAGCCACCTTACATAATCGTACCATGTATCCTTGAATCCACGCCATTCTCTTCTTTTCTTAGGCTTTTTGCCTGTATAGAATCTGCCGAGCGGCTCGCTTCCTATATTCTTAGACATATTTATAATTTCCTTCCTGCATTGATACGCTTAATCTCAAGGCTCTCAACAAATGCCTGTATTCTTGTTCTTAACTGTCCCGAAGTTCCAACAGCATAAGGTCTGTCGATTGAAAGAACCGGATATCCGTATTTCTCTTTCATCACATGAAATGCCGAAGCCCTCTCATAACCCCAGTAATCACAGAATTTAATCTGCTCATATATAAGACCATCTGCCTTATACTCTTTAGCTATCGCATCAACATATTCCTGTCTCTCAATAATCTTTTCTGTGTTCATGAATCTTGGACACTGTCCCCACTTCATATACTGTCTGCAAATCTGTGTAAGAACATCTTCCGTATCGTTAAGAATTATCTCATCTCTTCCCGGAAGTGAGCCAAAACAGAATCTGTCTGCCACAACCAGTGCTCCTGCTTCCTCAGCAAGCTTTATAAGCTCAGGATTATCAATCTCTGAACCAACCATCACAACCCTTGCCCTATAATTGCATTTTTTATCAGGCTCCCGCATCTTAAGCTCCTCAAGAGTCTCTTCAAGCTTCTCTACAAGTGCCTCTTTCGGGCAGCAGTAGGTTGCAAGGCATAGCACTGAAAATTCATATCCTGTAATTCTTGGATTGTCTTCTTTTCTGTAATCACCAATACTTCTTATAAGCCTGCTTATCTTATTCTGCAGTTCTACAGACTTTCTTAAAGCATCATCTGATATATCTATTCCATATGTATTATTAAG
>CAMDYG010000079.1 GCA_945910225.1 uncultured Eubacterium sp.
GGTTTTCCAGTCATAAAATAATCTGCAATAAAACTTGAAGTATCAGAAATAAGACAATCAGAACTAAATATGGTGTCAAAATATGATTTATTGGTATCAATTCTCATATTGTCCGACATTTCATACAATTTTTTATATTTCTCAGCTTCATCAACTGTAAACTCCCCAGTTTTATTCCAGTTGGTAAAAGCCTGTGGATGTGGTCTGAATAGAAAAGCAATATCTTTGTGATTCATAGCATAATCAACCAATTTATCCTTATACTCAAAGAAATTGCAATTTCCCTCATTCGTGCACCATCTAGGAGTCCACATAACCTTATAATTATCTTCAGTAGCAAAATCCCATGCTTTTGAATTTATAGTTTTATATTGTCCAAGATTATCATACCTTGGAAATCCTGAAACAATAGTTTTCACATTATCTGCTGAATAGCCTTTTAAAACCTGATTTACAAGTTCATCATCAATATCATTCTGAGTAAAATAAATAGATATGCACTTCATGAAATCTTCAGGAGAAGTCTCTTCTAATATACCCTTTCCAATGAAATCATACGCATATGGCACATAACAGATCTTCGCATATTGGGCAACATTCCAGCTCTTATATCCATCACTCCTCATAAGATTATATGGCTGTTGAAAGAATACATAATCTGGTTCTAATTTCTTTAAATCAAACCACTCTTTTGTCTCATAATTATATCCATTAATACAGTCATATTCTTTCCAAAAGTCTTCCGCACCTTCCGACTCATACACCTCATGATTCAGAACTAATCCCGGCAGCTCTTTTTTATTAGGAATAGCAACTATAGAAACATTAAAATCAGCATCTTCTTTTAACGCATCATATACACTATGCAGTGATTCCCATACCGCCGGTCTGTGACAAACAAAAACAACATTAATCTTTTCATGATTAACAGCCTTTAGTTTTAATCTGTAATTAACTATCTGCTGCCCCAACAATGCAGAATTATATCTGCTCTCCTCCAATTGCATCTCTAACGATTGATTCTTTTTAACCAGACTCTTTATTCCAGGAAGAGATTTTATTTCATTCTTTATAACATTCTTAATACTCATTTTAATATTTCTCTCATTTACCTATCATTGCTTTAACTTTACTTACGGCTGTCTTTTTCTGTTGCTTATTAAAACCAATAACATACAACACGATAACATATACAATTGCATATAAACAACAAAAAGCAATTAACTTAAACCATGAATCTATTATTATAAACTTTAGTCCTGCGTAACTTATTGCAGTAATTATTCCAACCGGAATTATCCACTTAAACATTTCCTTCCAGAACTTGAAAATATTAAGACCTATTTTGCAATGATAATAATAATTCATAAATAATCCATGTCCCAGTAATGTTGCAAACAAAGTTCCCAGACATGTACCTACAACTCCCCATTGTTTTATTAAGAAGATACTTGCTACAACATTAATACACGCTACAATAAAATACACAACAGATCTTGTTCTATGCATATTTTTTGCATTTTGAATATTAACGCCAAGGGTCTGGACTGCTGGTATGTATCCTGACAGCATCAGAATCAAAGCAGCATAATATGACACATCATATTCACTTCCTACCCACAATGTAACAAACTGTCTTCCAACAAGAAAGAATCCTGACAATACAAGTAACATCAAATAATTATTGAACTTTCCAACTTTAGTAAATACATTGGTCAATTCCTTTTCTTTTGAACCTTCAATTGCAAGTCTGTTAGCCTCTGGCACATACATTTCCGGCACAATCCATGAAACAGTTGTATAATAATTCTTCAGATTAAAACCAACACTATATATTGCAACAGCAATAGTTCCTGTCAGCCTTCCTAAAAGGAATTTATCAACATTAGAATTCAACTGATCTACTATATCGCTTAAGAAAATAAAAAATGTATATCCTAGCAATTCCTTAAAAATACCTTTATCAAAATAGCCAAAATTAATTTTCATTTTCAGCCTACTATGACAATACCACATATTTAGTATCAGCCTTACAATTGTAAGAAACAAAGTAGCTGAAACTACACCAACCGATCCAAATCCAAGATATAATAATGGTATATTTAAAATAGGTATTGCAATATTAACCACAATAAGTACAAGCTTTTGATATACAAATCTTTCATTTGCTGACATAAAAGCAACATATAAGCTATTAGGGAAAGATATCGCAAGGTTAAGAACCATAATAATCAACAGTTTTCTTGCAATAACATAATCCGCAGCCGAAAGATGCTTTCCAAATACACCTATGTTAAAAAACAAAATAACGCCTGCACACAGACACAAAAAAGTAATAATGAGGAATACCTTCATAAATAAGCCATTGACATTGGCAACCTCTTTATCATCTTTTTTGTTCTTTGCAAGAACATAATAACGAATATATGCTCCATTAAATCCCAGATTCATCAAATTCAAATAATTAACAACCGATGAAACCAATTGATATAATCCATATTCATTCTGTCCTAAAGCACGAATCATTATAGGCGTATATACCAGTCCAACAACAATTGTAATTATCTGTGAAAAAAAAGATAGCACTATTCCACCAGATATTTGTTTCTTCATTAAGCAGTTCTCCTAAAAAAATATTTGATATACTGTTTTAAAGTATACTTTTTCTTCTTCCTCATTAATTTCTTCACAAATAATTTTATATCCCTTTTCTCACCTTCAAGTTCATAATAATTCATCAACTTGTAACAATATGAAGGTCTTAGCGACTCACAACCTTTAGTATATCTATTACACTTATCTTCGCCTAACACTGACCTAATTTTATTTCTCCATATATACATTAATATAACTGCTGTTGAATATCTTTCAATAACATCATCCTTAAATCCTTCTCCAATCAGTCTGATATCTACATCCATTCCCTGAACATTCAAAACAGCCTGTTCCAGCTGGTTCATACTAGTATATACGCTTTCTCCTGTCTGACGATAAGCATATATGTATCTGTTTACGACATATATTTCCCCATAATTCAGACAATTTATAACAATGTTATTATCATCAAAGAAACATAATTTTTTAATATATTCAAATCTGCTATTATCATAATTTTTCTTATATACAAAAGCTCCAGCATGAAGATAATAATTTTTCAAGTAGGTTCTTTTGTCTATTATTTTATCTGTGAACTGTTCTGGTAATATATTGATATCTCCCCATTTGTCCTCATTGAAATATCTGAATCCAAATGCAACAGCCGTTACATCTGTATATTTTTCAAATATACCAATTGCTTCTTTAACAAAGTGGGTATCACAATAATAGTCATCCCCATCAAGGGTACAAAAAAAATCTCCTGTTGAATGTTCAAGAATATTAATCCTGTTAGCACTTGCTCTTATTACAGAATCATACTTTTTCCCTGATTCTCTTGGCATGACATATAATTTAATATTATCCGGATATAACTTGACATATTCATTAACAACGTCAATAGTTCCATCCGTTGATCCATCATCTCCAACAACAATTTCCCAATCACATGGCTTTTCTATTGCAAGAATACTATCAAGACTTTGTTTCACATAATCTTTCTGATTGTAGTATGTTACTAAAAAAGATATTTTCATATATTTAGCTCCCATATCTCATATACTCCGGTTCTTCCACCAAAGCCTTCTTTTTGAGAGCATAGCCCCTCATTGAGATAAATCTTTCCATGTTCTGTAGAAATACCAAAATCAAGCCACTTTTTACTATCTTTATACTTGTCAATAACAGTTGCAACAGCCAGATCCAAAGCACCAATAACACGGGCTTCATCGTTAGCTGCCATGTATTGCGTATGAACAACCTGATCATACTCATATACAACTGTTCCTGCTATAATATTGTCACCTTTCAAGGCAGCAAAAAGATGAATGTTATCAGGAAGTCTGTCATGCAGAAGCTTCAATTCTTCTCCTGTATGGACAGCATGCACATCATGTCTCTCTGTAAGCACCTCATTCTCAAGTGCAATAAAACTTTCAAAATCGTCAAGGCTTGTTAATTCCTCTATAACCACGCCTTCTCTTTTTGCTCTTGATATCTGTGCTTTTCTTCCCTTAGGCATCTTTAACGGACTTGCAAGATTAATATATGTAGACACATCCACTGTATCGAGTTTTGCCCCATTAGCAAATAAGGCAAATCTGTCCTCCTCTGCTGGCTGCTGATGATATATATGAGGAATGCATTTGTACCTGATAGATGTAAAATTATGTTCTCCCGCATATCCTATCAATGCTTCAAAACAATCCATCATTGTATGCTGTTTCATCTTAGTATCAGTTATAAATCCACCATAAGTCAGTCCACCATGCGAAATCAGCAAATTTCCATGCTCACTTAAAGGTAATATTGCAATGAGCTTATCTTCATCATAGAATAACAATGAATGGTCTTTGAATCTGTCCCTATGATAATCCATATATTTTCTGTCAAACATAAACAGATAATTCTTACTCTGTTTATTAAACTGATTCCAAATATCGACCATATCATCTGTATATCTTACTACTGTTATCATGAATAACTCCTTATTTAAACTCATTAATCTTATCTATCACGTACTGAACCTGTTCTTCCGTCATTCCATAGTACATTGGAAGACTCAATTCAGTTGCACTAATCTCTTCAGCAATAGGATAATCCCCCTGCTTAAATCCTAAATCCGTGTAGCATTCCTGCAAATGCATTGGAATTGGATAATGCTTATTAGTCCCAATGCCCGCATCATTCAGAAACTTTTCAAGTTCATTTCTTCTGTTGCATCTGATTCCGAATATATGCCAAACAGGTGTTGCATAATCTGGCACATAAGGAAGCACAACTTCCGGATTATTAATTTCTTTCAGATACTTATCCGCAATCCTTCTTCTTTCTTCATTAACCTTATCCAGATGAGGTAGCTTTGCAGATAAGAATGCAGCTTGTAACTCATCTAATCGTGAATTATTTCCCTGTAAAATATGATGATACTTATAATCAGATCCATAATTTCCTAGTGCTCTTACCTTCTTTGCAAGATTTTCATTATTAGTTACAGTAGCTCCTGCATCTCCAAGTGCTCCAAGATTTTTACCTGGATAAAAACTGAATCCAGCTGCATCTCCAAATGATCCAATTACTTTTCCCTTGTATCTGGCTCCATGTGCCTGCGCACAATCTTCTACCACAAACAGATTATGTTTTCTTGCTATCTCCATAATAGGATCCATATCACAAGCCTGTCCATACAGATGAACTGGCATAATTGCTTTTGTCTTATCTGTAATTGATTCCTCTATCCTGGTAGGATCAATATTAAATGTTCTTATATCTGGTTCAACAAAGACTGGAACAGCACCCACATATGTAACTGCTAATGCTGTAGCAATATATGTGTTGGATGGAACAATGACTTCATCACCTTCTTTAATTCCTAATGCTTTAAGCGCAAGAAAAAGTGCATCTAATCCATTTCCTACTCCCACACAATACTCACTATCACAATATTTGGCAAAAGCTTTTTCAAAATCCTCATCTTCTTTGCCTTCTATATACCAGCTTCTGGTATACACTCTTTCAAATGCACCTCTTAATTCCTTATCTAATTCCTTTTCCATAGGTTTAAAACTTACAAAAGGTATTTTCATATTCACTACTTGTATGATAATTAGGAAGTTAATTATCACACATTCCTTTCTTTTTAATATCAT
>CAMDYG010000080.1 GCA_945910225.1 uncultured Eubacterium sp.
AAATATCAAGTGATTTTTATTATTTCACTTGTCTACCTAGAAGGGAGCATATCATAGTGCGACAGCCCTTTTTTATTATGGTATCGGTTCGCCACTACCTTAAAGCATCTTTAACTGCCTCCGCAGCTTCATGAAGAGAAGCTGCCTTCTCCTTATCGAGCTTGTCGATCGGAGCTTTGGATATAAGTTTGCTTAAATGTGTAATCTGGGATTTTACATTCTTCTTCTTATCTCTGTCCCAGATTTTTTTATTGGCAGCAAGAGCGTTATTAGCCTCATTAAGAGTTCTTACGGCATCTTCCCTTATGTCAATGAAACTCTGGTATGCTTCATCCTGCTTGCTGTAGATTTCGGCCTCCCAGCGAGCTTTGGCGATCTCTTCCTCAGTCATGTTGGAACTTGCTGTAATAGTAATACTCTGTTCTCTTCCTGTGCCAAGATCCTTGGCAGATACATTTACAATGCCATTAACATCGATGTCAAATGTTACTTCAATCTGAGGAACTCCGGCCATTGCACGCTTAATACCATTAAGACGGAAATTACCGAGGAGTTTGTTGTCTCTTGTAAACTTACGCTCTCCCTGGAACACCTTGATATCTACAGAAGTCTGGAAATTGCCGGCAGTTGTAAATATCTGGCTGTGTCTGGTAGGAATAGTAGTGTTTCTTTCAATAAGCCTGCTTGCAATTCCACCCATAGTTTCAATAGAAAGGGACATAGGAGTTACATCCATAAGAATAATTTCAGAAGCAGCAGAACCGGCCTGTAGCTGGTTTCCGAGCTTGCCACCCTGAACGGCAGCACCGAGAGCTACACATTCATCAGGATTAAGGTTTCTGGATGGCTCTTTTCCCATAAGCTGTCTGACCTTATCTGCAACAGCAGGGATTCTTGTTGAACCACCAACTAAAAGAACCATGTTGATATCTGACTTGGAAAGTCCGGCATCATGAAGCGCATTCTCAACCGGTGTGACAGTCCTGTCAACAAGATCAGCAGTAAGTTCATTAAAAGTCTGTCTTGATAATGATATATCAAGATGATGAGGTCCATCTTTAGCCATAGCAATGAAAGGAAGATTGATATTAGTTGTCACAGAAGAAGAAAGTTCTTTCTTGGCTTTCTCAGCTTCTTCTTTCAGACGCTGCATGGCAGATGCATCTTTAGCAAGATTAATACCATCACTCATCTTAAATTGTTCAACAAGGTAATTAACAATTCTTTCATCAAAATCATCACCACCAAGACGATTATCGCCAGAAGTTGCCAGAACTTCGATTATATTATCACCGATATCAATAACTGATACGTCAAAAGTTCCTCCACCTAAGTCATAAACAAGAATCTTCTGTGCATTGCCATTGTCAAGACCATAAGCTAATGCAGCAGAAGTAGGCTCGTTAATTATTCTTAATATATTAAGACCGGCAATTTTACCGGCATCCTTGGTTGCCTGTCTCTGAGCATCAGTAAAATACGCTGGTACGGTTACGACGGCATCAGTTACAGGCTGTCCTAAGAAATCTTCGGCATCTTCTTTTAACTTCATAAGAATAAATGCAGAAATCTCCTGTGGAGTGTAATACTTGCCGTCTATTTTCTTGCGGTAATCAGTACCCATGTGTCTCTTTATTGAGAATATAGTTCTGTCTGAATTGACGGCGGCCTGTCTCTTGGCAGCATCACCAACAATTCGTTCTTTTGACTTTGTGAAGGCAACAACGGAAGGAGTTGTACGATATCCTTCTTTATTGGCAATAACAGTAGGTGTATCACCTTCAATAACAGCTACACAGCTGTTAGTTGTTCCTAAATCAATTCCTATAACAGTTCCCATAATAGACTCCATTCCAATTTAATATAATTATTCTATCATATAAAATGCATTTGATTATTAATAAAAAAAGAAAAATAAGAAAAAATTAATAAATTGTGGATTTGCTTGATGATGTATTATTTGATATGTTAAAATAAAAGTCATTCGTATAAGGAGGATAAAGCGAAAGCTTTAATGTATATATTATGGCAGGTTCAGTGTTTGGAAATATATTTAAGATATCAACATGGGGTGAGTCCCATGGAGAAGGTTTAGGGGTTGTGATAGATGGATGCCCGGCAGGGCTGCCTTTATGTGAAGAAGATATACAGAAACAGTTAGACAGAAGAAAGCCAGGGCAGTCAAAGTTTACCACACCAAGGAAGGAAGATGATGAGGTACATATACTTTCAGGTGTATTTGAAGGTAAAACAACAGGAACACCTATATCACTTGCGGTATATAACAAGACACAGAGATCTGCTGATTATTCAGAGATAGCTAATTATTACAGACCGGGACATGCAGATTACACATTTGACGAGAAATTCGGATTCAGGGATTACAGAGGCGGTGGAAGAAGCTCTGGAAGAGAGACAATCGGAAGAGTTGCTGCCGGAGCAATTGCCATGAAGATTCTTAAAGAACTTGGAATCAATATTACGGCATATGCTAAAGAAATTGGCGGAATAGGTATTGATTACGATAAGTTTGATATAGATGAAAGAGATAATAACGCATTTAACATGCCTGATAAGGAAACTGCAGAGAAGGTTAAAGATTTTGCAGAGGGCAAGATGGCTGTTGGTGATTCAATAGGTGGAGTGATTGAGTGCAGGGTTACAGGCATGATGACTGGAATTGGCAACCCTACATTTGAAAAGCTGGATGCCAATCTCGCCAAGGCAATAATGTCAATCGGTGCTGTCAAAGGATTTGAGATCGGAGATGGCTTTGAGGCAGCTAGAGTAACAGGAAAGTATAATAATGATGAATTTGTAATGAAAGATGGTAAGGTTGGAAAGCTGACTAATCACAGTGGCGGAGTGCTCGGTGGAATAAGCGACGGAGATGAGCTAGTGTTTCGGGCAGCAGTTAAACCGACACCTTCAATCAGCGCATTGCAGGGAACTGTTAATAAGCAGGGTGAGGATATTGAGGTCTCTATCAAAGGAAGACACGATCCGATGATAGTTCCAAGGGCAGTTGTTGTGGTTGAAGCTATGACAGCGCTTACACTTGTTGACCTGATATTTGACAATATGACAGCAAGAATGGACAGGATTAAAGATTTCTACAGAAAATAAAAGGAGCAGATATGTACAAGGTTTTAAAGACAGACGGCAGGGCGAAGAGAGCAGAGTTCACTACAGTACATGGAACTGTGCAGACCCCTGTATTTATGAATGTCGGAACAGTAGCAGCCATTAAGGGTGCAGTTGCGACAACGGATTTACAGCAGATTGGAACACAGATAGAATTGTCTAATACTTACCATCTTCATGTAAGACCGGGAGATAAGATAATTAAGCAGCTTGGGGGACTTCATAAGTTCATGAACTGGGACAAGCCAATCCTTACAGATTCAGGTGGATTCCAGGTGTTCTCACTTGCAGGACTTCGTAAGATTAAGGAAGAGGGTGTTACTTTCCAGTCACATATTGACGGACATAAGATATTTATGGGACCAGAGGAAAGTATGCAGATTCAGTCTAATCTTGGTTCAACAATTGCAATGGCATTTGACGAGTGCGCACCAGCCAAGGCAGACAGAAAGTATATCCAGAATTCTGTTGACAGAACATATCGCTGGTTAGAGCGCTGTAAGAAGGAGATGGCAAGACTTAATTCACTGCCTGATACAGTTAATCCGGATCAGATGCTTTTTGGTATTAACCAGGGCGCAGTTTTTAATGATATAAGAATTGACCATGCCAAGAGAATATCGGAGTTAGATCTTGATGGTTATGCTGTGGGTGGACTTGCTGTTGGTGAAACACATGAGGAAATGTATGATGTACTTGATAATGTAGTGCCATATCTTCCTAATGATAAGCCAACTTACCTTATGGGTGTTGGAACACCGGCTAACATACTTGAATCAGTAGACAGAGGAATTGATTTCTTTGACTGCGTATATCCTTCAAGGAATGGACGTCACGGACATGTATATACTAAGTTTGGAAAGATTAATCTTTTCAATGCTAAGTATGAGACAGATACAGCACCAATTGAGGAAGGCTGCGGCTGCCCTTGCTGCCAGAATTATACAAGGGCATATGTAAGACATCTTCTTAAGGCTAAAGAAATGCTTGGAATGCGTCTGTGTGTTCTTCATAATCTTTACTATTACAATCATCTTATGACAGATATAAGGGGTGCAATAGAGGAAGGCAGATACGCAAGTTTCAAAGAAGAAGCATTATATCAGATGAAAACATATGATAATTAGTAAGTGTTTATAAACATTTTGTGAAAAATACATTTTATTATGGACAAGGTGTATTTAATTATGTATTATATGTTAAGTTTGAAAGAATAATTTTTTTGGAGGAATTATAATGGGTTCAATCGGTATTATTATTTTATATGTAGTTGTAATCGGTGCAATGATGTATTTCATAGCTATCAAGCCACAGAAGAAGGAGCAGAAGCGTCAGCAGGAGCTTATGGATTCTATGGAAATAGGTGATTATGTTCTTACAACAAGCGGTTTCTATGGTGTTCTTATCGATATATCAGATGATGATGTAATCGTAGAATTTGGTAACAACAAGAACTGCCGTATCTCAATGCAGAAGAAGGCAATTGCTCAGGTTGAGAAGCCATCAGACAGCACATCAGCAGAATAATTAAAGGCAATTAATTAAAGCAGGATTCCGGGTCAGACACATTTGTCTGGTCAGGAATCCTTTTTTTATTGAAAATGTTGTGCAAATGTTATATCATATTAAATTGAATTATCATATGAAGAAGGGGTAAAGGTTTATGGAAAGCAGAATAACTTTAATTCCAGGTGATGGAATAGGACCAGAAATTGTCAGAGAGGCTGTGAAGGTCCTTGACAGGGTGGCAGATAAGTATGGTCATAAGTTTGATTATACCAAGATTCTTATGGGTGGCTGTTCAATAGATGAATATGGTGTTCCACTTACTGATGAAGCAGTGGCAACAGCTAAGGCATCTGATGCAGTACTTCTTGGAGCTGTTGGTGGTAACGTGGGTAATTCTAAGTGGTACGATGTTGCACCTAATTTAAGACCAGAAGCAGGACTTTTAAAGATTCGTAAGGAGTTAGGACTTTTTGCAAATTTACGTCCAGCATATCTTTATGACGAACTTAAGGCTGCATGCCCATTAAAAGAAGAAATCATCGGTGATGGATTTGACATGGTTATTATGCGAGAGCTTACAGGTGGTCTTTACTTTGGTGATAGATATACTAAGGAAGTTGACGGATTAGAGACAGCCGTTGATACACTTACATACAATGAAGAAGAGATAAGAAGAATTGCAATTAAGGGATTTGAGATTGCAATGAAGAGAAGAAAGAAAGTAACAAGCGTTGATAAGGCAAATGTTCTTGATTCTTCAAGACTCTGGAGAAAGATTGTACATGAAGTTGCAAAGGATTATCCGGAAGTTGAAGTTTCAGATATGCTTGTAGATAACTGCGCTATGCAGTTAGTTATGAATCCGGGACAGTTTGATGTAATTCTTACAGAGAACATGTTTGGAGATATATTATCAGATGAGGCAAGTATGATAACAGGCTCAATCGGAATGTTATCAAGCGCAAGTCTTAACAAGACTAAGTTAGGCCTTTATGAGCCA
>CAMDYG010000081.1 GCA_945910225.1 uncultured Eubacterium sp.
AGATTTCCAATTGTTCCACATGCTGGAGCAAATAACTATCTATATCCTTTCCATGCTCCATGATAATTCCCACGAATATACACGCCAACATTATTAATGGTATCTCTATCAATAATATTCTCAAGTGTCACAGTCACATCATATGTAATTGTTCCATCATCATTAACTGATGCTTCTTCTATATCGACATCCATGTCTATATACCATCCCAGTTTACTTGGATCTGAACTGCTGATGTACACTCCGACCTCTGGATTCTCAGGATCTGAATTAAGTCCTCCCGAACAGCCTACTTCTCTTGCATAGTTCTCCTCTGATTCATCAGCAAACCACATCATGATTGTTCGATCTTCAACCCCTTCATTAAAGATTGATAAGTATCCAGCAATCTTCTCCAGACTAAAATCATCTACCAGTCTGCTCATTGTTGTTTTTGCTGTCTCTGCAAACAATGAGTCAACTAAATCGTCTGTTCCTCCTGATATTGCGCTATCGTTATAGTATTTATAATACAATTCATGTTGTAGCATCCTTGTTGCATTATCACCATCTAATACAGTTCCATCTGATAACGTAACTTCTCCAATATATTTCAACAATCTCTGAATAACACTTGGTGTAAGCGATACTACACCATCAACACTTTCGCCTGAATTGCTTTCATATGATAACGCCCATATATTAGCAACCCTCTCAAAATCCGGATTGTAACATGCGTCTCTTGGATAATTCAGCCAATATCCAAACATCTCGTTTTCAAGCTGTGTAACTCCTGCACTTGATGGTGTGGAATATGACAATACATTATATACACTCTTGAAATCGCCGATTGTAAGCACCCCATCTTGTATTACTATAGTTCCTATAGAGCCGGGAAATCCGCCACTAGCTCGTACTTCTGCCGAATTCTGTGCAGCAAGAAGATAAGTACGATTATCTCCTCCTCCAAGAAATGACTTTAACAACGGAAGATATTGTTCAGCTTCTTCATAAGCTGATGTTATTATCACAAGTTTATCTGTATAGGAATTTATCTTAGGTCCCATACTTGCTGGAAGATTAATGCTTTCTATGTATCCTATCATCTGATTAACTGCCGGCCCCATATCCTCCAAAAGCGCTATATATGCCACTAATGTATCAGTATTAAATCCCTGATCCCCCACTTTTATTGAATCTAATGGATGTTCCTGCATGACATTAATAGCTGGCTTTATCATATCATCTGATGCAACTTCTATAAGATTCACTACGCTATATACTGATTGAACATATTCTCCGCCAAATGGAAATGCAGCTGCAAATTTCCATGTTGGCTCATCCAGCATTTTATTAATTTCAGACATTGTAGAGTCCAGTTGAACAGTAGCCAAATCCGCACCATCAAAATCTTTATCTTTTAAGCAACTTGTTATTTCTCCTAATTCAGCCTTTAACTCTGTGGCTTTACCGCCCATCTTCATAACATCCAGTCCCATACCAACCAGCGTGATGAATAAAAATGCCACAAAAACTGATAAACATGCATACCATATTATTCTGATTATATATAACAATCCAATTTCTTTTCTAGAATCCATTATCTAATCCTTCTTACATCTTTGTTATTTTATCAAGAATTTCATTATTTAATAAGTCATCTTTACTCTTAATCTCTTGATATAATGCATCCTGATATTTAATAATATCCTGTTCTTCCAAACTGCTATAATCGATATGTTCCAATTGCCCTGTTATATCTTTTTCAAACCTGTAATGCAGCAATTTGGCTGGAACCCCACCAACAATAGAATATGGTTCAACATCTTTAGTAACAACAGCACCAGCAGCTATTACTGCGCCCTGACCTACTGTAACCCCTGACATTATCGTTGCTCCATAACCTATCCATACATCATCTTCTATAACTATATTACCCTTTGCAAAAGCTTCACACTTTTGAGCCTTTATTACATTAACCTTATAAGGATATGTTGAGATATGATCAGTATAATGTTCTGCCTGTAATATAAATACAACTTCTGGTGCTATTGACACATAATTTCCAATGTAAAGTTTATAATCATCTCCCGAAGTTATTATATTAAGATCTCCATATGAATACTTTCCAGCTTCAACAATATCTGGATTAAACAATCTATTAGGTATTAGATGATTGATATTACCATACCTGCTATAAAACTCAGCTCTTAATTTAGCAAGCCTCATTCTATATCTATACATGCTTAACAGCTGCCCTATTGTGGTTTTTTTCAATGCTTTCATCAACAAACTCCTTAATTACCGCCTACTCATTAACATCGATAATCTGATCCATGCACATCTGTTCAAGATACTCTTTTGCCTTGACAACCTGATCTTCATACGGAATCATTACATACAATTTCTGCTTACCTGCCGAGAATGTTGTTGCAGAAGTACCTTCTCCACTAACACTATAGCTCTGAATATCCCAGTCTATGTTCTCGCTTATCTGCATCTTGGCAAGCTCTGTAATCTTATCATATGACATATTGGTTATCATATTATCAGACACAGTATTAAGAATACTTGTATAATTAGTTACCATTGCTGGAGATGCCATCTTCTTGATGACAGCATTAATAACCATCATCTGGTTTCTTCCTCGCTGTCTGTCTCCATCTGAATAAGCATATCTTTCCCTTGAGAATACTAATGCCTGCTCAGCATTAAAATGATTAACTCCTTTGTGTACAGTAAGATTACCTGTCTGTGTAAGCGTTGCATCATAATCAAGTGTTATATCCACTCCTCCAAGTGAATCAATTATATTAAGAAATCCTGTGAAATTAACTTTAACATAATATTCCACATTAATACCATATAACATTTCAAGCGTCTGCCTTGAACAGTCTACACCATATATTCCAGCATGAGTAAGCTTGTCCTTAACTCCATTAGATATACTAAGCGGTACATAATAATCTCTTGGTGTATTAATCATTAATATCTGGTGTGTCTTGGTATTCATAAATAACAGTATATTAACATCACTTCTGCTTGTTGTGCTTGGCGGTCCGGATGTATCCATACCACTGATGTATATCCCAATCACATGATCATTACTCATATAATCCGATTCACTATCTTCAACTTCAGTAACATATTCTAAGGTAAATATACATTTAATTCTACTATCAAGATCTGTATATCCATCGATATCACTAAATACACCCAAATAACTTTCATTAACAATTATTGACTGTACTTCTTTATTAAGCAATGCATCTACAAGTTCAACAACTGACTCATAATCACTATAGTTAAGGCTCACATCATTATATTTATCAATATAGTCTTTTGTTTTACCCAGATTATCCACATCCATACTAGGAATGATTCCACATGTATATCCATCAATATCATCAATTGCAGAAGCCTTATCATCTGACAAAACATACACGCCAACAATATCTGTCTTAGTATTACTTCCTGTCATCTTTCTCAGATATCCCCTTGTATATCCAAGATACACACAGCCTATAATCATAATTATGGTCAGAATCAATGATAAAACTTTAGTTATTATTCCTGGTATCTTCCATCTCTGCGTGATAGCTGTAACGAATGAACTTGCTATAAGTCCAACACCAATGACAATCTTGATTCCCAATGGTATAATTCCCAGAAAATGTATAAATACAATAAGTGATATCGACACTATAAACTGTACTGCAGCAATTGCTAATCCGGAAAGCATCAATATCTGTCTTGTTTTCTTGGAATTCTTTCTTTTTCTCTTTGAATTATTGCTCATTCTCAATTCCTTATTGTCCACCAGTTGTGAATATTGAAACAACTGTCTTCATTATTATTCTGAAGTCCAGACCTATACTCCAATGGTCTATATAATCCAGATCCATCTTAACTACATCTTCAAAATCCTGAACAGTTTTTCTTCCATATGCCTGCCACATTCCAGTAATACCAGGTTTCATGGAAAGTCTTCTCTTATGATGTCCTTCATACTGCTTAAACTCATTAACCGTTGGTGGTCTTGTTCCTACAAGACTCATATCTCCCTTTAACACATTAATGAACTGTGGCAGTTCATCTATACTAGTCTTTCTTATAAACTTGCCAACCTTAGTAATTCTAGGATCGTCCTTCATCTTAAACATAAGACCTGACATCTCATTCTGTGCCATCAGATCCTTAAGTCTTTCCTCCGCGTCTACATACATAGACCTAAACTTATATATATAGAAATATCTTCCATTCTTGCCAACTCTCTTTTGCTTAAAGAATATTGGTCCCTTAGATTCTATCTTAAGTGCAGGTGCTACAAATACCATTGCAATCAACATAATTATAGTTCCCACTAAACCACCCAGAATATCTATACACCTCTTAACAAACATTTCCTTGTAATCAAATATTCTATTAGCAAAAGTAATAACAGGAATACCACCAAGATGTCCAAGCGAAGTATCAAAATCCTTGAAACTGTCAAGTACTTCAACTCTTAGATGAACTGTTATACCCATATCTTCAAGTTCCATTACCATCGGTCGTACCTGTTCTCTAAGCTTATAATTAAGATCTATAAACACTTCATCAACGACTTCATTCTTAATATATCTCATCATAGTATGTATATTGGCAACTACATTAATACCATCAAATTCCTCGCCAACCATATTATCATCCACTACAACTATTCCAGCAACTGTCCTGACCCAGTCTTCGCCTTTATTAATCAGCTTAACATCTGCCTCTGCCCTGTCTTTCATTGTAACAAGAATAACTCTTGACGCATGCATCTTACTCTTGTTTCTTGCCACAAGATACCATTTAACAATATATCTTGTAAGATACATAAGCAGTCCACCGCCAAATGTTGTAAGAACATACACTCCTCTTGGTATTTCTGTCGTTCTTCTGATAAGTTCATATACTGCAACTGTAGCTGCAAATATCAGTGCTTTTTTTAAAACATCCTTTAGTTCTGCAAATTTGCCTCTTGTAACAAAGTCTGATGACACATTAACAAACAATGCAGTTACAAAAATTGCAAACAAAACCGTAACAAAGCTAATTCTTAACTGGTATAATGCCAATGGCACTTCTACTTTCTTGTATAACACAAGCCAGATTGCTCCCGATATATAATACGCAATAAACATGCATAATGAATCTGTAAAAAATAAAATCATATTTTGCACGTTATCTCTTGTTTTATTAGTATATTCAAACATATATTTTCAGTATCCCTCTATTTCTTTATGATTATTAATATATCAACATATTTTGACATAACTACTCATAATTTTACACCATACTCCACCACTTATCAATAGTTGTCAGTTTTCCTCATCAGA
>CAMDYG010000082.1 GCA_945910225.1 uncultured Eubacterium sp.
GAAAAAATTTTCACAGTCAATCAATGTTTTAATGGAGGAAGAATAGATGGTAAAACCTGTGCTATCTTAATACCAAAGGTATCAGCTGCAGCTTCCCGGATAGAAACCGCTTTTTTCATGGTAAGCTTATTGTGGCTCTTATCTTTTATGATTTCAAAGAGCTCATCTATTGGAGCATTCTTGATATTCTCAGGGGTGAGGTATTTTTCAAGAATGCCCATGGATGTGCTCAGCCAAAGAGAAGAAAATTGTTTTTCGTACTCCGGGAAAATCTGCTCCATAATTGTGCTGATGCGAAGTTTGATTTCGGTTCTGGAGGAAATGACAGAATCACGGTAACGGCACAACTGCCGCATGGCAAGAATGTTTTCATCTGCCATGGAAGTGGTGGTAAACTGACCGAATCGGATAACTTCTGCAATCAGAAAAGAATCTATGGAATCATTTTTTGTCTGCCGGATATACATTTTTCTGAGGGAATCAGACTGGATGGGATTGATTACATAGATGGTATATCCTCTGGCTTTGAGGAATGAATAAATCGGATACCAGTAATGCCCAGTGGCTTCCATGCCGAAGATACAAGAGGAATTGCCGATATTATTGAAGATAAAACTCATAAGAGAATCAGCACCTTTGTGTGTAGTTGCAAAACGAAGCGAATGTCCGATTTGTTTCTCTTCAGGTGAAACAATGGAAGCTTCGTGATGATTTTTGCCAATATCAATTCCGATATTCATATGATATAGTTCAATGTTTTGCAGAAACATATGTGGAAGAAGAGTTTTATAAAAAATTTCTTGAGTGTTAGCATTAGAAGTAAAGAACAAGTCGGCAAGGAGTTTCCTTGCCGACTTAGAGCATTTTAACACTGATGCGTTAATGTCAAGAGTGGTAGTAGAAAGACGATTATCGCCTGATAAGCTTACTACGCATGTAATAGATTATAACTATTATAATCATTGCGATGGCGAGTAATATGAATGCTGAATACACGTAAATAAACAGGCTTTGTCCTAGATAATTGGAAAGAAGCTTGTTTATATAAGCAGGTGATATATTAAGGTATCTGTATCGTCTGGTTATAAGAAGTATACCAGGAGCGATTGCTGTCATAACGGCAGCTCCAAGGAACGAATATGCAATATATCTTAAAGCTCTGTGAAGCCAGTTATCAAGTCTTGTTAATAAGAATGCAGCAAATATACTTAACACTAACAGCAGAGGTACACCAACAATAATAACTTTAGTGAATGAAGTTTTGAGTCCCTTGTAATATGAAAGATAAGGAACTGCAAGATTAGCAGAATAAAGTTCACATACTCTGTCAATGAATTCGTCAATGCTTTGTGAATTATCTGCATCATAGGATATGTCATTAATATCCGCATATGAGGTTATATTAGAACTCAGGCTGTCACGGATAGATGATGTATCTATTACATATGATGTACCATTAAGAGTTGCTTCAAGATATGCTTTTCCCTCACGATAAGTATTCTCTAAGGAGAATACATCTTTGAATACTGATGAATCAAGTCCGGCAGGGATTGCAAGATCCTCCGCTTGTTCAAGAGTATATTCATTAACTGATTCGTAATAGGAAGACTTATTCATTGCATCAAGAAGAAGAGCTTTGTTGAATAGTCCGAAATACGTTCCAAGCGTATAGCATATCATTGTTAGTAGTATTGATAGAATAAATGATATGATACAGCTTAAAATATGCTTTGATGTTGAATGTAACATTATGAAACTCCTTTGTTATTGATTAAGACCATTAATTACAGGACCGGATATCTTATTGCCATAGACAAAAAGCCGGTTGGTCTTATTACCTAGCATATCAAATGGATAACAGGTATATATTATAAGTTGCTCTTCATTTTTTCCCAGATCATAAGCAGAGCGGTCGTTCATATTGTGAACCTGGGTATCTGTAATTTCGTACTCGTATGTACCATAATTGGTTTTAATTGTAACGATATCCCCTTTTTCAATAAACTGTAATGGAAGACAGAACGTTGTGTTGTGTCCGCAAAGAAGAATTGGCATATTAAAACCAGGAATTCCACTTCCTATATATTGACCAACGCCATTTCTTAATATAGAAGAATTGTCTCCGAAAAATAATGGGGCATTAAAATCAATACGTGAACATGATATAACACCATATTGAGTTCCATAATAAGGCATTGTTATATCTGATAATTCTACAGTAGAATTGTCAGATGAAGCTTTTTTAGCTGTATCATCATCATAAAGTATATTAAAATCAGTTGAAAAATCAGGAACATTATCACTTGTTATAATAGAGCCAATGGCACCTGCTGTTTTGATAAATGGAGAGGCAGCCAGATATACGATGCCGTATCCTATTATAGTAAAAAATAATGGCATATAAATATATGCCATTATCTGTCTAATTCTTTTCTTAGTCATGTTATTAAGCTTCCTTCTTAAACGAATTCTTCTTGAAAATTATAACAGAGCAGCCAGCCAGAACAACAACCAGCACACCTACAACACCATATGTTACATAGATATTAGTACCTGTCTGTTTAATAATACCAGTAGATGTTCCTGAATTATTATTAGTAGTGTTATTGTTAGTTGTATTGTTAATAGTAGTATTACCAGAAGATGAACCATTCTTAACACCGGATGTAATAGTGCCACCAACAGATTCAAGAACGACAGTTCCATCTTTGGTTACAAGTAATGTCTTAGAAGAAGAATCATAAGTAACACCAAGACCAATAGCTGAGGCAGCAGAAGCCATTTCGTTAATAACTTCTCTCTGCTGTTCAGAGGTAAGAGCTGATATTGAGGAAGCATTTCCAGCTTTCTCTTTAGCAGTTCTTATATGGGAATTGATTATATCAGCCTGTTCTGAAGTAATGTCAACATCATCAAGAAGAAAATAATTCTTTGCCTGATTGACATATTCTGCAGGTACTTTACAGTCAGATAATGTTGATAAAACATTGCTTTCAGAGCTGTTAAGATCAGCTGCAAAAACAGGAATGCTCATACTTAATATAATTAATGAAGAAACAGCAGCGGCTGCTAATTTTTTAAAGTGCATAATATACCTCCTATTAATCGAAAATAGATGTTTTTATAGTATCACATTAAACGGAAAAGTCAACTTTATGCTCTGTTAAATCTTTTTATAAATTGTTAATAGAAAAAAAGAAATATTATTGTTGACATACAGAAAGTGTAGTGATATCTTAAATGTATCGATATTAGCACTCCAATCTAATGAGTGCTAACAAGATGAAAGGAGAGGATGCCATGGAGACTGATGGACGACTGGATGATCGTAAGGTTAAGATACTTAAAGCTGTCATTCAGAATTATCTTGATACTGGAGAACCGGTTGGATCAAGAACGATTTCCAAGCTGACTGACTTGCAGTTAAGTTCAGCAACTATAAGGAACGAGATGGCAGACTTAGAAGAGCTTGGCTACATTGTACAGCCACATACCTCTGCTGGAAGAATTCCGACTGATAAGGGCTACAGATTATATGTTGATGATTTAATGGCTCAGAAAGAGGAAGAGATATCCAGAAGAGAACAGCAGGTTGGTAATAAGGAAAAAAAACTTGATTCTATGAAGGATGCTTTATCAGAAAAGGTAGACAGAGTAGAAGAGCTTCTTCAGAATGTAGCAAAGGTTCTGGCAAATAATACTAATTATGCCACTATGATAACAACTCCTAAGGTAACCGGTAATAAGCTAAGATTTGTTCAGCTGTCACAGCTTGAACCTAATAAGCTTCTTGCAGTTATTGTTATGGAAGGTAATCTGATAAGGAATAAGGTTATAACTATCAGTGAAGATATTTCGTCAGAAAATCTTCTGAAGCTTAATCTTCTTCTTAACACAACACTCACAGGCCTTTCATTGCAGGAGATGCATCTGGGACTTATATCTAAGATGGAGAGCCAGGCAGGTGAGCATATAAGTATTGTTAAAGAAGTGTTAGATGCAATTGTAGAGACTATAAGTAAGGCTGACGACCTGAAAATATATACCAGCGGTGCAACTAACATATTCAAGTATCCGGAACTTAGTGATTCCGGGAAAGCGAGTGAGCTTATATATGCCTTGGAGGAAAAGCAGGGCTTATCTGGACTTGTTAATGATGAAGGCGACTCAGATGAGACTGAAGATGATAACCACGGCATTCAGGTGTATATAGGAAATGAAACACCAGTTGAGTCTATGAAAGACTGTAGTGTGGTAACTGCCACATATGAATTACAGGATGGAATGAAGGGAACAATTGGTATTATTGGACCAAAGCGCATGGATTATGAAAAGGTTGTTGATACCTTAAAAGAGATGCAGACGCATTTGGATGATGTATTTAAGAAAACTTAGGAAAGGTTGGTATGGAAGTGTCAAAGGATGTAAAGAAAAAGAATTCAGAAGAGACAGTTCAGGAAGAGAAAAAGAATCAGGAGACTGATGCTAAGAAAGAAGAAGCCTGTAACTGCGAATCAGAATGTAAGGCTGATGAAAGTCAGAATGCATGTGAAACTGAAGAATCAGACAAGGCCGAGGCACAGGATGAGAGCACAGATGACTCTAAGAAAAAAGATCCTAAGGATGCAGTTATAGAAGAACTTCAGGACAGAGTAAAGAGGCAGATGGCCGAGTTTGATAATTTCAGAAAAAGAACAGAGAAAGAGAAATCTTCTATGTTCGAAATGGGAGCCTCAGATATCATTAAGAAGCTTTTGCCTATTGTTGATAACTTCGACAGAGGATTTAAGAGCGTGACAGATGAGGAACTTGAAACTCCATTCGCTAAGGGAATGGATATGGTTCACAAGCAGCTTTTAAAGATGCTTGAGGATGTTGATGTTAAGCCTATCGAAGCTTTAGGCGGAGAGTTTAATCCAGATTACCACAACGCAGTAATGCATGTTGATGATGATTCAGTTGGAGAGAACATTGTAGTTGAAGAGTTTGAGAAAGGCTACACATACAGAGACCAGGTTATAAGACATAGCATGGTCAAGGTTGCTAACTAGCGGAAAGCCACA
>CAMDYG010000083.1 GCA_945910225.1 uncultured Eubacterium sp.
GTAGTACTATCATCAAAATAAGCTGAAATAAGATACATCTGTCATCATAAGATTAGTGACTGCACCATCAAATCCCTTCTCGCCATCTTTTCCAAAGCCCGCCATCTTCATACAAAGCATCGAAATCATATCCGTCTCTTCGATATTTAGCAAATACCGGAAACCATTTCTTTGAAATAAAACCTGCCTTCTTATCAAAAAATTTGCCATAGACAATATCATGTCTTCCTGCAATTATTGCACGCCACAGCCACGGATCTTTTTTGGGGTCATCACACCACCCGTAATCCGGTACAGTTCTCTCTTCCAGAGAAAATCCTGGAATTGCATTCTTAAATAACGGAAGAAATCCAATCTCATTAATATATTCAATTGCCTCATCTACTGTATGTATGCACTCTGGGGCATTCCAATCCACACCATACATAATCCATTCGCCTGATTCATTACCCATAATTATTTATCCGCATTTTTTAACTTATGATTAACTACCATTGCAACTATGCCAAGTAATACAATGAAAAGAGAGATAAACTGTGATGTCGAGAATATTCCAACCTCTCCTCTGTAATCATTTCTTAAAAACTCAATTGCAAATCTTCCAAATCCGTAAGTTATGCAATATAAGAATCCAATATTACCTGCTGCCATATGCTTTCCAGTAGTTTCCTTACCATCAGCCTTGTGCTTCATAACTGCAGTGTAAGAAAACTTAGCTGCTATTATCATAAGCAACGCCATATTAAGGAAATCTGCTCCTGATGATATAAGCTGTGTAGGAATAAGCTTAACTCCTGATGGAGCAAGTGAATCAGCAGGGAAAACAACTCCCCAGGCCGCGTCTGTCTGTCTTCCATAGCAGCAGCCTGCAAGGAAACAGCCGATTCGTCCAAATCCCTGTGCCAGCGCTATCTCCGGCATTACCAGATCAAAATACTCAAGAAATGATAACTTCTTAATCTTTACATATATAAGGTTGCACAGTACACCTGCAATAAGTCCGCCATATACAACAAATCCAGACGAACCAAGCACTCCCAGCGGATTCTTAATAAAATCCTTAAAGCTTACTATTATGTATAACAGCTTTGCGCCAAGGAATCCTGAAACTCCCGCAATTATTGCGATATCAATAAGAGCCTCCTCTTTCATTCCCATCTTCTTAGCCCTGTACTCGCCAACAAGCAGCGCCAGCACAAAGCCGATACCAATCATCAGTCCATAACCATGAATTACAAACTTTCCTATGTGAAATAAATCTGTCTTCATTAAATTAACCTTCCTTTCAATGCATAATCTGTCCTACGCCAGTCCCAGCTTTTCCCTCGCCGTTGCAAGTCTTCTGTCGAACTCAGCATAAAATTCTTTATCATCAGCACATCCGGCATATGTCGTCATGTAGAACAATCTTAAATTAAATGTATTAAGAATTCTCACATTATCCTCTGAAAGTCCCGGCAGTGCTGCCTGAAGCTGCTTCACATACTCATGCCATCTCACAATATAAGCATCATACTCCGCAAGTCCTTCAATGCCAAGCCACTTCTTAAGCTTAATCTTAGATAGATTATCTTTATTACACTCGCCCTTCTGCACAATATATTTAAAATGTGTCTCATCTTCCCAGTATCTTCCAAGCGGGAACATTCTGCATATTCCCGGTCTGATCGTATGTATATTACATAGATTGTCTTCACGAAGAAATGCACATCTTCCGTCTGATTTCTGCATTTTTAAGTTAGGCATAATAAGCCCGTCCACAACATTCAGTTCAAGTTCGGTCATATTAAGCTGTTCAAATGTTTTACCTAACCCAGTTGTAAGCCTGTAGCAGTCATAAGGGTCAAGCACAATTGTGTTTCCCATATTCTGGCAACAGACAGTCTGACATCCCTTACAGGAATTGGTATCTACACGTACAAGGTCATTCTCCGTATATAATCTGCCGTCCGATATATCTTCTAACGAAACATTTCTTAACATTATCCTTAGTTCCTTCCATAATTGAACATTCTTAACAATTATAATACATTTCCTTTAATTTAGGAAACTCTTTTTATTTTTCACTCCCTTTTTTATTCATTATGTGCTACAATACATTCTTGTATATTTATTTTAGGAAATCAGATATTGAGAAAGGATCAAAAAACATGAAAGATAAGATTGTTACATTTGGTGAAATTATGCTTCGTCTCTCTCCTGAGAACAATGCAAGATTTACTCAATGCAATGCATTTGAGGCAGTTTATGGAGGAGGAGAAGCCAATACTGCTGTGTCCCTCGCTAACTTCAATGTTAACGCTAATTATGTAACAAAGCTTCCAAAACATATAATCGGACAGGCTGCAATCAACTCTCTTCGCCAGTATGGTGTAGGGGTAGATCACATCGTCCGTGGCGGTGACCAGATTGGTATTTACTTCCTTGAGAAGAAAACAAGCCAGCGTCCAACTAACGTTATCTATAACAGAGCAGGTTCAGCATTTGCACTTGCTACTGCTGATGACTTTGACTGGGATGAAATATTTGATGGTGCTACATGGTTCCATTTTTCAGGAATCACACCTGCTATTTCTGATGAAATGACTAACATCTGTATTACAGCCTGCCAGAAAGCTAAGGAAAAAGGCATGACTGTAAGCTGTGACTTAAACTACAGAAGCAAGCTCTGGTCAAGCGAAAAGGCATGTGAGGCAATGTCTCGTATATGCCAGTATGTTGATGTATGTATCGCTAACGAAGATGACGCTATCGGTATCTTCTCTATGAATCCTGCCGATGCTAATGGCGAGGAGAAAAATGCTTACATTGCCAAGGAACTTATGAAGAAATTCCCATTCAAGATGGTTGCATCTGTATGGAGAACAGAAACTTCTATCACAACATTTAAGCTCCAGTCAATGATTTACACAGAAGGCAAGGCTTATTACAGCAAGGAATTCTTCATGCACATTCTTGATTACATTGGTGCCGGAGATGCTTACTGTGCTGGTCTTATCTACAGCCTTATCAACAACTTTGACCCTCAGAAGGCAGTTGAATTCTCTAACGCTGCAAGCTGCTTAAAGCACACTGTAAGCGGAGATTACAACTTAGTTACAGTTGACGAAGTTATGAAACTCGCTTTCTCTGACGCTGGTAACGAAGTTCAGAGATAATTAACATTACAAAAAACAGTACCACCAATCTTAATTCAAAAAAGATTAGTGATACTGTTTTTTTATACCATTGTATCAATTTTTGTCTTATCTGAAAAAATTTTAAGACTAATTTAAAAATATAATGCATAATATAAGTGTAATAATTCTATTCAAAGTTCTAATATATAACTTTTAAGATATTTCATTTTACTGATTTTATCAGTTATAACTTATAAAACCAGTAAATATCATTTGAAAATCAATTATAAATGTGTTAAATTATCATTAGTTATAAAAAAGGAGGTTATCTTTCATGGTTAAACGAGAAATGTATATGAAACACATCCGCCCTTTTATTGGAACAGACCTTATAAAAGTAATGACTGGTATCCGACGCTGCGGTAAATCAGTCATGTTAGATTTGATTAAAGAAGAACTGACTGCGTCAGGAATACATCCGACACAATTTATCTCAATAAACTTTGAAGATTTGAACTATTCTCATCTGCAGACTGCAAAGGCTTTACATGATGAGATAACCAATCGTGCTAAAACAATAAACGGCAAAGTCTACCTCTTTTTCGATGAAATTCAGGAAGTTGAAGATTGGGAGAAATGCATTAACTCTCTGCGTGTTACACTTGATTGTGATATCTATATTACTGGTTCAAATGCTAAGCTTTTATCTGGTGAACTTTCCACATATCTTGGTGGACGCTATGTAGAATTTGTAATATATCCATTCTCTTTTGCAGAGTTTCTTGAACTATACCGTCCAATTGCTCCTAATGAATCAATTCAGCAATATTTCCAGAAGTATCTTATCTCTGGAGGTATGCCATACCTTGCAAATATACGATATGAAAAAGATGCAGCCAGACTTTATCTTCACGATCTCTTTAATTCTGTTCAGCTAAAAGATATTGTTAAACGCAATAAAATTCGTGATGTGGATTTGTTGGAACGCATCATTTCTTATGTAATTGCCAATGTAGGAACAACCTTTTCTGCCAATTCACTTGCCAGATTTCTCAAGAATGAACACCGTACCGTTGCACCAGAAACAATTCTGAACTATATAAAATACTGCTGCGATGCTTATCTGTTTTATCAGGTTAAGCGAGAAGATTTACAAGGAAAGCAGATTCTTTCCTCTAATGAGAAATATTATATTGCCGACCACGGCATCCGTGAAGCAGTATTTGGCGGCAATATGCGTGATATCAATCTTATTTTGGAAAATATCGTCTACCTTGAACTTATGCGCCGCAATTACAATGTAACTGTTGGACGAACTGGCGATAAAGAAATCGACTTTGTTTGTGACAAACAAGGAGAAAAACTATATATTCAGGTATGCTATCTTCTTGCATCAGAAGAAACAATCCAGCGTGAATTCGGTGTTTACGATAATATCCGTGACAACTATCCAAAATATGTTGTTTCACTTGATGAATTCGACATGAGCCGCAACGGAATTAAGCACCGCAATATACGTGATTTCCTTTTAGCAGACAAATGGAATTAAAATTCCACATTTTCTTAATATATGAAAAAAGGATTGGAGAC
>CAMDYG010000084.1 GCA_945910225.1 uncultured Eubacterium sp.
CAATGGTATACAGAGTATAGACGATAAGAGAAGTGTTTCTCTTTAAATTTAATTCAACCTGTCTCTGCAGGAAACAGGATTCATTTGACTTTAAATCTATTGAGGTATTTTTATTATCTGACATTCTGATATTCTTATATTGGTTCATTAGTTACATACAAAGAATATTAATTATTCTCAGAACAGTTTTGATCTCTGAATCACATTTTGAAAGAGCAAGGTTAGTGTTTTAACTAACTGATTAATTTATATTAATTTTAAATTTTACCAATTTACAACTTTGTGATATTCATCAAGTGGTGGATTGGCCATATTTTCATCAACCATCTCAAGATCTTCTCCATTCAATGAAAAATAGAACTCGCCATTCAGGACTACATTAAAGTCTCTTACTTTCTGGTTAAATTTCATAGAAACTACTTTTTTTAACACCTGTCTTTCTGTTATATCACAATAAGTCATGAATGTTAAACTGTTATTTCTATCTGATTTTCTTCCTTATCAAAAACGCAGCTTTCATAGTAGCCATCTCCGGTGGTACGAGGCCCTGATATCACAGTGTAACCATCTGCTTTTAATGCTTTAGTAATTTCGTCCACCTTTTTTGGCGAACCAACAGATATTGCCATATGGATAAAGCCGGTTCTTGTATATGACTTATGAGGATCATCCATTTGCTCGTTATGCATAAGCTCAAGTCTTGCACCATCCTCAAAGCTTAAAAAATAGGAGCTAAAGCCTTTGGTTTTATTTTCATAAAGAGCTCCAGATCTGGCATTGAAGTATTTTTCAAAAAACTCTTTTTCCTGTTCAAGATTTTTCACATAGATAGCAATATGTTCGATTTTCATAAATATCCAGTATTTGTACTTAATGTTATCATTTCATTAAATAAGCTGCTGTTACCAATCCAGGATACAGCAGTCATGCTCTGATCCTTTTACAGATCTTTATGATTATTCATATACTCTAAAAATTCTTCTGTTTTTGAATAGTATTTGATTCCCCAGTTTTCAAAGTTCCACTCATCCATATATGAATTGCATTCATAGTCAATATAGAAGACCTCATTATTCTGAACTACAAAGTTCGTTGGAAAGTAATCAATGTTAAGTCCTTTTTTGTAGAGCAGAGAACACATTATTTTTACCTGCTCAATAAAGGTTGACACATCCCTGTCTTCCTTAACCATCTGATAGATGGTGTCACCTTCAATATATTCTTTTAAGATAGTTTCATTTTCGGTGTCAATATCTATCATGTGAGGTATTCTGATGCCGGCATCACAAAGACGTCTGTAATCATTAAGCTCGGCTTCTATCTTATTGCCAAAGGTATAGTAGTCACATGGTTCATGATGGATTTTTTTGACCACATACTGTCTGTTTCCATCATCTGCAAGATAGGAGTAACCGCCTTTTCCTTTGCCAAGTAGTTTAACAATGTTAAAAGACTTATTGTTTACTGTAATGGTTTCCATTTGTCGACTCCAGGATTAATTCTTTAAGATGATTAAAATACCACCGCTCTTTAAAATTCCGTTCTCATATCTGCTTTCAAAGAGGATTCTGCTCTCCTGTGATGTAACTATCATTTCATCGGTTTTATCTTCATTGACAAAAACTTCTAAAGTTCCATTTAAAAGAGGACGAAAGTAGTGTAACAACCTTTTATTACTTTTTATAAAACTTACTTTTTCATTTGAGAGTTCTTTATATGAAGATCTTATTTCCATAAGCTTTTTCATAAGATAAAGGCTGTCAGTCATTTCTTTATTATTTAACAGTTCATTCCATGGCATAGTGCCTCTTGAAGGGGCATCAAGCAACAGTTCATCTCCATAATAAACGCATGGAGCTCCCGGCATCGTTAAAAGAATGGCATAAAGTTCAAGAGCTTTCTGCTTTGATTTTATGCGGGTGGTTATTCTATCTACATCATGGCTTGATAAAAGATTGAACATTACCTCATTGCACTGCTTCTGATATAGGGACAAACAGTAATTTACGCCGTACATAAAGTCATCTGCAGTCTGCTTTTCATCTTCAAAGAATGTTATAAGTTTCTGATTTAAAGGATAGTTCATTACACTGTCGTATTCATCACCTCTTAAATATGAACCTGAATCCATCCAGATTTCTCCTAATAAGAACAGATCTTCTTTATGCCCTTTAAGTTCAGATCTTATTCTTTTTATGAATTCATGTGAGATTTCATTTCCAACATCAAAGCGTATGGCATCGATGTTAAATTCATCAATCCAGTATTTTAAGATGTCAATAAAATAGTCCTGAACTTCCTTTTTGCTGGTATTAAGCTTAGGCAAATTGTGAACATATGCAAAAGAGTAATAACGGCTATCACGGGTGTTGTGATCTTTAAAGAAGTTCTCATCATTAACATCGCCGTTAATAAAGTACCAGTCATAATAAGGTGATTTCGTGCCGTTTTTCATTACATCCTGCCAGGCAAAAAAGCCAAGTCCGGAATGATTGAAAACTGCATCAAACATAACTTTGATGCCAAGGCTGTGTGCCTTGTTTACAAGTTCCTTTAAATCCTCGCTGCTGCCAAAATCTTCAGAGACTTTTTTATAGTCATCAACATCGTACTTATGGTTTGATTTAGACATAAATACCGGATTTAAATAGATGCCGTTAATTCCTAAATCGCAAATATATGAAAGTTTGTCTGTAATACCTTTTAAATTTCCATTAAATGATTTCATGGAATTATCATAATAGCCTTCAATCCACTCTTTTGAAAAATCACAGTCCTTTTTTGAAAATCTGTCTGGGAAGATCTGATACCAGAGCGTCTCTTTTGCTGATATAGGCACAGTCATAATGTCAGCTTCATTGATAAAGCCATACTTAAAATAATGCTTGATGAATCTGTCAGTAATAAAATCCTTTTCATGACAGCCATCTTCAAGATAAATCACACTCTGGTTGTCATCAGATATTTCAAAGTAGTACTGCAGTCTTTTATAGTCAGGATTGATATCTGCATAGAAAAGATAATTGTCAGAAAGTTCATACAGCACCTTCATTTGATAAGCTTTTCCATACCATGGCGCATTGCTGGAAATACCGTTTATATACGGATCATTGGCAAAAAGGGTTGCACTTTTAACATCTTTTCCTGTTCTTAAGATAATTCTTAAGGTGTCTTTGTCTAAGGCATAGATATTGTTTAAATCATTGCGGTGAAAAATAGCACTTTTATTCATAATTCCTCCATCAGGATGATTTCCTTTATTCTCAGAATAATGGAGATGGCATAAAGTTGCTTTTTAAAAAATCTTGAATTCTTTTAAAATCCTATTATTTGTTTTTTTACCTTTATTTAAAATTCACTTATAAATAGCTTAAAATTAACAACAAAGTGATAAATTATTTTAAAATCATATTATGTAATTTATTGTGGATTTTAAAATTGACTGAAAATGCGTTCCGAGAATCTAAGGTTCATGGAAAATTAAATTTTCCATTTACTGTTTACCATGTAAAAATGCCGGATTTTATAACTTCCTATCCTTTGCATTATCACGAGGTTTTTGAGCTTATATTTGTCACTCGTGGCGCTTTAAGGGTCAGGATAATGGATAAAGAGGAGATCCTCTATCAGGATGATATGGCGGTTATTCTGCCTGACAATGCCCATTTACTTAGTATGGCAAGCAAAGATACCTTTACAGAGTACTTCAATATTGTTTTTGATTTCAGTCTGTTAAAAGGTGCTCCATTATTCGATGAAATTTACGATTCTTATCTATCAAAGCTGGCAAATCACAGTCGTGAAATTGACTGCTTTCTTAAGAAAAACACTCCATTGCAGAGGACTTTATACAATCCTGTCAATGAACTTGTTATTCATCGTCATGAAAGCTACACCTCAAGGCAGATGCTGGTTTTAGGTCAGGTATTTCTGATTGCAGATGCAATATACCGTTTTTCAAGAGAAGTAAATCCTGATGTGGGATCTTATGCTGATACCTTTACTCTTATCAGAAAGGCTCTTTATTTTGTTGAAATCATGTATGGAAAAAGTATTCAGGTTCGTGATGCGGCAGAGTACTGTGGCTATTCTGAAAGTCATTTCATGAAGCTGTTTAAAGAATCTACAGGTCAGAGTTTTAATGAGTATCTTGTAAGCTACAGAATGAGGATTGCTCAAAAGCGTCTAGGAACTACAGATGACAGGATTATTGATATTGCTTTTGACTGTGGTTTTTCTGATGCAGCCTATTTTGCTACAGCCTTTAAAAAGTTTTGTGGAATGACACCGTTGCAGTACAGAAAAAGTAAGAAATAAACGGAAATAAAAAAAACATCATGATCGAGCAGTAATCACATCGGCTGTATGAAAGCGTGTTCAGAGAGGTTAAGCTTTAAATCCTTCTCATAATTATCTAAGCTTAAAATGAGGACAAATGATGGCACCTTAGTCCATGTGGCTTTTTTTGAGAGCTTCTGACTCCGTAAAAAAACTATGGCAGGCGCTGCTCCCGTACATCGGCTTGACGACTCTTTCCCCAAAGAGATCTCGCATAAAAAAACGCGATACTTCAGTTATTGGCTGAAGCAATCATAGTTTCAGTAGCAGGGCCGTTGTATAAGATGTCATCTGAGAATTCCAAATTTGATTCAACTATTTTCCACTAAAACTGCATTTCATTATC
>CAMDYG010000085.1 GCA_945910225.1 uncultured Eubacterium sp.
TCTCAGTGGGAGTACAATCTCCGACTGAGATAAAAGCCTCCGGCGGATGGCAGAGATGCGCAGATGAAGATGTCGCACTTATGTGCGACGCGCATCTCGCCGACAATAACGCCGAGGCGTTATTGAATATCTGATTCAACCGTTTCTGGTTTAGCATTAACAGATTTAGTATCTGATGTATCAACTGTTTTTGTATTTAACTCTTCTGCTTTCTCATCTTCAATATCAACAATATCAAGAGTCTTATTATTCTTAGCTTTTTTCAGCTTCTTAGCTTCTTTCTTCTCTTCCTTTTTAATTCTTCTGTTCTCTCTCTTATCCTTATGCTTACTTTTTGCATTGTCAATTACTAAGTAGAAAACAGGAATCATAATAAGAGTAAGTATTGTTGATGCAATAAGTCCTCCTGAAATAACGAGCGCCATGCCCTGCATTGTTTCGGTATTCTTTCCAATACCAAGAGTAAATGGAATCATCGAAATAATAGTTGTAAGCGTCGTCATAAGAATCGGACGAAGTCTTGAAGCACCTGTTTCAATAAGCGCTGCTTCGGTTTCATAGCCCTGCTCCTTAAGCTGGTTGGCATAGTCAACAAACAGAATACCGTTATTAACTACTATTCCGACAAGCATCATAAATCCCATAAGCGAAGTCATTGAAAATGTCTGTCCTGTAATAAGTAGGAACACTACCGAACCAATAATAGCAAACGGTATACAGAACATTACAAGACCTGAGAATATTAAATTCTCAAATTCAATTGCCATAACCATATATACAAGAATTATGGCTGTTATTATTGCCTCAATTAAAGCAGTGAACTCTTCTGTCATCATTTTGTTCATCATATTATCTGCTTTATAAATATTTGCAGGCGGAATGTAGCTTTCAAGCTTTTCTTCAATAGAATCCTGAACGTCAAATTTTGCACTAGACTTCATAGATGCAGTAAGAGTTACTGTATATCTTCCGTCTGTACGCATAATGGTTTCAGGAGCATCAGTATATACAATTTCAGCAATATCTCTAAGCGGAACTTCCATTCCCTGCATATTTGTGACAGTCATCTCATAAATATCATTTACTGTCTTATACATATCCTCAGGGAATTCTATTTTAACGTCATAGTCTTTGTCATTAATTGATACATCAAATGCATCTGTTCCGTTTGTTGCAGAATAAATTGTACCGCCAACCATCTGCGGAGTAAGTCCATATGCACTTGCCTTCATCGGATCAACATGAATTTCTGCTTTTGTAGAAGCATTACCAAGTGATGATGAAACATTACTTACACCCTCAACACTCATCATAATATCGCCGACTTCGTTGACCATCTCTTTTAATGCATCTAAATCTGTACTTTCATAAGTAACGTCATAGGTATTTGATGAACCAAGTGAATTACTTTCAGCGCTTGATTGAATTGATATTTCACAGTTATCTGCATAACTCATAACCTCATCAATCCATTCATCAACAACCTCATCTGTAGTCTTTTTGCTTTCTTCTGAAATATATGCATCACAATATCCTGAAGCAGTGCTGCTTGATGAAGCATAGCCTTCTACATAGTCAAATTGCGACACAAACTGCTCTAATTCCCTTATTTTTGCATCTACTACTTCTTTATTTGTTCCAGGTCTGAAGCTTACATTAATTGCAATACGTCCTTCATCTGTAGAAGGCATAAGCTCAGTATGAACAAACTGCATTAAATATGCTGAAACTATAAATATAACAACTGCACAAAATGCAGTAAGCTTCTTTTTGTGAAGGAGCTTTGCAATCATTTTCTTGTATACATTTGATACCTTTTCAAGCAAATGATTAATTGGTGCATCTACCTTTTCAACAGGCTTATAGAACTTAAAACAAAGCGGAACAAGTGTTACGGCACTTACTAATGATGCAATTAAGGCAAAAACAATTGTAAATCCGAGCTGAGAGAAAAGCTGCCCTGAAAGGCCTTTCATTACCGCAAGTGGCAAATATACTACGATTGTTGTAATAGTTGATGCAATGATAGAGTTCATTACGACTTTACATGCTTCGTATGCGGATACACCAAAATCTTCATACTCTTCTTTTTTCCTGAAGCACATTTCAATAACGACTATTGAGTTATCAACCATCATACCAATGGCAATAACAAGTGCGCCCATTGTAACAATGTTAAGAGAATATCCCATAAAGCTCATAAGAATAAATGTTATGAGCAAAGACACAGGCATTGAAGAACCAACGATAAGGCTTCCTTTGAAATCCCCAAAGAATACAAATAAGACAACCATCGTAATTACAACGCCAAATATAAGTGTCTCAAATATAGATTTAATTGAGCTTATAATCGCATCAGCACTGTCATACTGAACAGTTACTTCATAATCAGGATATTTTAACTTTAGCTCTTCAAGACATGCTTTAACGCTCTTTGATACGTCAACTGCACTTGCGCTCTGTTCCTTGGTAATTGAAAGAGATACATTTGATGAACCGTTATATCTGCTGTAAGAGCTTCCTTCCTTCATCTTGTAATGAACATTTGCAACATCTGACAAATGTAAAATATTGCCGGTAGGTGTTGTAATTGGTATTGTTGCAATTTCATCAGGAGTTATATATTCTGTCTTAGTCGTAACTTCGACGTTATAATTTCCGTATTCCTTAGTTCCTGCTGGTAAGATGCTGTTAGCACCTGCCACTGCACTTGATACAGTAGACATAGAGAGTCCGTACTGACTTAGCTTTTCAGGTATAAGTTCAATTGAAATATAAGAATCATCTCCACCTACTACTTCAACCTGTGCGACCTGCCTTATTTTATCAAGCTCAGGCTCAAGGATATCAGTAACAAAAGAGCTTACGTCATCTCCTGATAAGGAGTTGACGGCTAAAGACATTATAGGAGAACTATTAACATCCATCTCCATAATAATTGGATCCCTGATTGTATCAGGCATTCTTGACTTTGCCCTGTTTACAGCAGATTGAACATCTGTATAGCTCTCATCAAGGTTTGTACCATAGTCAAACTGTAAAAGAACCATTGAAACATTTTCACTTGAATAAGAGTTAATACTGTCAAGTCCTGATATTGTGCCACATTCTTCTTCTATTTCTTTTGTTACAAGTCGCTCCACCTCTTCAGGTCCTGACTGAGGATATACAATCTGAACAAGAAGCATAGGCATCTGCATATCTGGAATAAGCTTAAGCGGCATACCAATAATGGAGGTTACACCAAATATCATCATTCCAGCTATTAATACAATAACCGCAATAGGTCTTTTTAAAACTGTTTTAGTAATGTTAAGCATTTAATTCACCTGCTAATTCCTTTCAACCTTGATATCATCAGACTGTGAATTATTCATGCTCACAGAATTTTCAACCTTAACCTCTGAACCATTTCTAAGCTGGCTTGACCATGTTGTAATAACCTGGTCATCCGTTGTAATACCACTTATTATTTCAATTTTTTCATCATCATATAATCCAGTCTCAACATAGACCTTGTTAGCCTTACCGTTAACATATGTATAAACAAATGATTTTTCGCTCTCATGATAAACTGCATCAATAGGAAGAGTCATAACATTATCAGCATGCTTAGTAGTCATATTAAGCTTTACTTTAATTCCGCTAACTAAGTCTTCATTACCGTTAACTCTTGCTTTCACCATGAATAAACCAGTGTTAGCATCTGCAACCTGAGGATTTTCTGTAATTACTGCTTCTAGCTCTTCATTATTCTTTTCAACAGTTATACTCTGTCCAACCTGTAATTCCCTCATAATATCTTCTGAAACATAAAAAACAACGAATTTACTTCCGTCTGACATAATTGTATAAGCAACAGAGCCTGTAGATGTCATATTGTTTTTAGTAACACCTTTTGATGTAATAATTCCCGATACAGGAGCTGTTACATTGGCATAATCAAGCTGAAGCTTTGCTGCATCAACAGCAGCCTGTGCCTGGGTAATTCCTGCTTTTGACTGGACAACGCCAGCTTCTGCCTGAACGACACCTGCCTGTGCCTGTGCTAATGATGCAAGACCACCATTTCCTATAGTTGCTCTTGTATAATTCTGATAGTCACTTTTCTGATCTCTTGCAATATCAGCCTGCTCTACTATAAGACAGTTAGAATTTTTGGCAGTACTGATGCTTGCTTCAGTCTGCTTAATCGAACTTTCAAGGCTGTCCTTAGACGATTCAAGACTTGAAAGGTTTGAAGAATATGTATCAAGGATGCTCTTTTTTGCATTAGCTGCTTCCTGTTTCGCTTGGTCAGTAGGGTTACTCTGTGCATCAGAAAGTGCAGCAGCATATTCAGCTTTTGCTCCTTCAAGCTGTGGCTTTAGCGCATCA
>CAMDYG010000086.1 GCA_945910225.1 uncultured Eubacterium sp.
CAGTATATGGGACAGCCACAGCAGCCTACATATACTCAGCCTAATCAGCAGAATCCTAATCAGCAGTAATGTATGATGATTTATAACAATTCAAGAATTTAGGTATGTTAAGAATACCCCAGCCCTGCAGATTATCTGGCAGGGCTTTTTTTGTGCAACATTTTTTCAGCAGCATTTTGATCTCTTTTGGAGAATAATCAGATTTTGAAAGGATGCTGGCTATAGCGCCTGATACGATTGGTGCAGACATAGAAGTGCCACTTTTTATTGAGTAGGAATTGCCTTTATTGGAACAGGATTTTATATATGAGCCATTAACAATTAATTCTGGCTTTACTATACATTCCGGGGTAGGACCTCTGCCAGAATAGAAATTTTTTCCATCAGGAGAGCCTACCGTTATTATTTTTTTACATGTTCCGGGAATTGCAACGGAACAATTACGGGGACCATCGTTTCCAGCGGCAGCAACAACTGATATGCCGCTATCCCACAGTCTCTCAATTGCCTGCTCAAGACTGGCAGAATCTTTCTGTTCACCATATGTTGTTGTACCAAAAGAAATATTTACAACTTTTATATTGAATTCTGTACGATGTTTTAATATCCAGTCAGCTGCGTTAATTACATCTTCTATTTTTCCATTTCCATGTTTGTCGAGTACTTTAAGACTTATTATCCCTGCATATGGACATATGCCTTTTATTCTTCCGTGACTTGCAGTTCCGTCTCCTGCAATTATTCCACTTACATGAGTTCCATGTCCACAATCATCATAAGGGAAACGTTTTTCGGCAACAAAATCTTTAAACGATAATATTCTGTTTTTAAAATCTATATGAGGATATATCCCTGAGTCTATTATAGCGACAGTGATTAATTTATTCATGATTATTCTAACAACATTTTATATATATTATTATATTCTGAATAATTATATTGGTGTATGGAACTGAAAAGGTTTGCTTTTTGGGAGTACATGCAATATAATATTTATATCAATATTAATCGTGTATGAGAGGTTGGAGTTATGGATAATAAGAGAATAGTAGTTGCCTTAGGACGTAATGCATTTGGACAGACTTTTCCAGAGCAGCAGCAGAATGTTAAGAAAGCAGCAGTGGCAATCGCTGACCTTGTAGAAGCAAAGTATCAGGTTGTTATTACTCATAGTAACGGACCACAGGTAGGTATGATACAGACGGCTATGACAGAGTTTGCGCGACTTGAACCAGATGACAGAACTGTAGCACCTATGTCTGTATGTGGTGCCATGAGTGAAGGATATATTGGTTATGATCTTCAGAATGCAATAAGAGAAGAACTTATTAACAGGGGAATTTATAAGACTGTAGCTACAATTATTACACAGGTAAGGGTTGATCCTTTTGATATTGCTTTCAGCGAACCTTCTAAGATTATTGGAAGATTTATGTCTAAGGAGGAAGCAGAAGCGGAAGAAGAAAAGGGAAATTATGTTGTTGAAGAAGAACCTGGAAAGTATAGAAGGGTTATAGCTTCTCCAATGCCTATTGATATTTATGAGATTGATGCTGTCAAGGCATTATTGGATGCGGATCAGATCGTAATAGCAGCAGGTGGTGGTGGAATTCCTGTATTGCAGCAGGGAGCACATCTTAAAGGTGCCAGTGCAATTATTGAAAAGGATTACACAGCAGCTAAGCTTGCAGAGCTTGTTGGAGCAGGAACATTATTGTTCCTTACAGCATATGATAAGCTTACAATTGGCAAGGGAACACCTGATGAGAAAGTATTTGATACAGTATCAGCAGCGGATCTTCATCAGTATATTAAAGATGGGCATTTCCCTGCAGTTACAACTTTTCCAAAGGTTGATGCATCAATAAGATTTGTTACAGCTGATAAGGAAAGAAAGGCAGTTATTGCTAATCTTGATAAGGCAAAGGATGGACTCGCAGGTAAGACGGGAACAACTATTACAGCATAATAATTTAATGACGTATTAAAATAGGACTGTTACTTTAATGGGTATATATCATTAAGGTAACAGTCCTATTTGTATATATAACTTTTTTTTTACGGAATGTGACAAGTGCAGCACAGATTATAACATCATATGCTATAATAATAATACTTATGATATAATAGACGCAGATTAAAATACTTAGGGGGGAAAAATGCTGCTATTCAATTTATTTGGAAAGAATGATGAGAATTGTGTTAATTTTGTAAGATGTCTGTCTGCTATTGGAGGAACATTTGAAGATTTCTGGGGACTGTACGAGAAGCGGATGAAGGAATTGACTCGTCAGGAAGAAGAGAAACTTATAAAAGAATATGGTAAGATATTTATTGTTATTTCTAGTGCGTGGCTTAACGATCTTAAGGCATTTTATTATCTTGAGGTTATACGATCATTAAAGGAACATGGGGATATTGATGTATATGTAATGATTGATGATGGGGTTATATTACCGCCGAGATATAGATGGTTATTAACAGAAGGTATATCACAGATAGCATTTTATTAATAAATCACTTGCATTTAATCTGCAATATCTCTATAATCAACTTTGTATGATTATTTTTATAAAAGATTATTAACTATTAAGCATGATTTAGTTGGAGGAGATTATTAATGATTAGTGCTAATAATGTAACACTTAGAATTGGTAAGAAAGCTCTTTTTGAGGATGTAAACATTAAGTTCACAGAAGGAAACTGCTATGGACTTATAGGTGCCAATGGTGCTGGTAAATCAACATTTTTGAAGATTCTTACAGGTCAGATTGAGCCAAGTAAAGGCGATGTAAGTATAACACCGGGACAGAGACTTTCTTTCCTGGAACAGGATCACTTCAAGTATGATGAATATAATGTTCTTGATACTGTTATTATGGGTAATGAAAGATTATACCAGATAATGAAAGAAAAAGAAGCTATATATGCCAAGGAAGATTTTACAGAGGAAGATGGTAATAAAGCAAGTGAGCTGGAAGCTGAATTTGCTGATATGAACGGATGGGAAGCAGAATCAGATGCTGCCCAGCTTCTTAATGGACTTGGAGTTGGAACAGATCTGCATTATAAGACAATGGCAGAACTTAATGGTAGTGAGAAGGTAAAGGTTCTTCTTGCAAAGGCTTTATTTGGTAATCCAGATATTCTTCTTCTTGATGAGCCTACTAACCACCTTGATCTTGATGCGATAGCATGGCTTGAGGAGTTTCTTATTAATTTTGAGAATACAGTCATTGTTGTTTCTCATGACAGATATTTCCTTAATAAGGTATGTACACATATTGCTGATATTGATTATGCTAAGATTCAGTTATATGCAGGTAATTATGACTTCTGGTATGAGTCAAGCCAGCTGCTTATAAAACAGATGAAAGAAGCTAATAAGAAGAAAGAAGAAAAGATTAAGGAGTTACAGGACTTCATCCAGAGATTCTCAGCTAATGCTTCTAAATCTAAGCAGGCAACTTCACGAAAGAGAGCACTTGAAAAGATTGAACTTGATGAGATTAAGCCATCAAGCAGAAAGTACCCATATATTGATTTCAGACCAGCAAGAGAGATCGGTAACGAAGTACTTACAGTAGAGGGTATTTCTAAGACAATAGATGGTGTTAAGGTACTTGATAATGTATCATTTATCGTTAATCATGATGATAAGATAGCATTTGTTGGTTCTAATGAACTTGCAACAACAACTTTGTTTAATATTATTACAGGTAATATGGAACCGGACGAAGGAAGCTATAAGTGGGGTGTTACAACTTCCCAGGCATACTTCCCTAAGGATTCAGCAGCTGAATTTAACAGAGAAGATACGATTGTTGAATGGCTCACACAGTACTCACCAGATCCAGATCCTACTTATGTAAGAGGATTCCTTGGAAGAATGCTCTTTGCTGGTGATGATGGTGTTAAGAAGGTTAAAGTATTATCAGGAGGAGAGAAGGTAAGATGCCTTATCTCTAAGATGATGATATGTGGAGCTAATGTACTTGTATTTGATGATCCAACTAACCATCTTGATATGGAATCAATTACAGCACTTAATAATGGCCTTATTAAGTTCTCTGGTGTAACATTATTTACATCACACGATCACCAGTTTATACAGACTACAGCTAATCGTATTATGGAAATTGTACCAAGCGGTCAGCTTATTGATAAGATTACAACTTATGATGAATATCTCGCAAGCGATGATATGGCAAGAAAACGTCAGGGATTTGCAGAAGCAGCTTCTGATGATGAAGATTAATAA
>CAMDYG010000087.1 GCA_945910225.1 uncultured Eubacterium sp.
TACACTCCTCTTGGTATCTCTGTTGCCTTGCTTATAAGTTCATAGACAGCAATAAGAGCAGCAAAAACAACTGCCTTATTAATAACCGATCTGATCTCTGCGAACTTGCCTCTTGTAACAAAATCGGAAGTCACATTCAAAAATAAAGCAGTAATTATTACTGAAAACAAAACACTCATAAGGCTTTGATTCAGCTGAGAAAATGTATCAATTATTGCAATTTTCCTATACATTACCATCCACACCACACCGCTTAGGTAATATGATAATATTATGCACATTGAATCTGTGAATGACAGTATTAAATTCTGAACACTATCCCTGGTTCTATTAGTATATTCAAACATAATTATTTTTAGCTTTCGCCGTCTCCTCGTTTACTCTTTTGATTCTGTTAATGTATAGCTTTACATCTTACGACCTTTTATGTCAAAGCATGTAATTAGACCTCACACAATGGCAAAATGAATAATTTTTTCACTTTATCACTCATATCACAACACTCACGTTATGCCAAGCAGCTTATGTGGCATTATAAATACAGTCATTAAACTACTCTATTTATCTCTCTGCCCTCATAGGATTATTAAGAAAATCCTCATATGACAGCTTTATTCCTTCTTCAAGTTCTGTTTTAGCTTCCCAACCAAGTGCTTTTGCCTTGCTTACATCAAGAAGTTTTCTTGGTGTGCCATTTGGCTTACTAGTATCCCATTTAATCTCACCTGTATATCCAATAACCTTAGCTACAAGCTCTGTAAGTTCCTTAATTGTAAGTTCCTTTCCAGTACCTGCATTAACCGTTTCATCTCCGCTATAATTGTTCATAAGGAACACACAGAGGTTAGCAAGATCATCTACATATAAAAATTCTCTAAGTGGAGATCCATCTCCCCAACATGTAACTTCTGTTAAACCATTTATCTTAGCTTCATGAAATCTTCTGATAAGTGCAGGCAGCACATGACTGTGTGTTGGATGATAATTATCATTAGGACCATAAAGATTAGTTGGCATAACAGATATGTAATCTGTTCCATACTGTTTATTAAGGAACTCACAATACTTTAGTCCGCTAATCTTAGCAAGCGCATACGCCTCATTAGTCTTCTCAAGTTCTGAAGTAAGAAGACATGATTCTTTCATAGGCTGAGGAGCCATTCTTGGATATATACATGATGATCCTAAAAACTCCAGCTTTTTGCATCCATTCTTCCATGCTGAATGAATAACATTCATTTCCAACACCATATTATCGTACATAAAATCTGCAAGAGCCTCTGCATTAGCAACAATTCCACCAACCTTAGCTGCTGCAAGAAACACATATTCTGGCTTTTCTTTGGCAAAAAAAGTCTCTACCTGATCCTGTCTTGTAAGATCTAATTCTGAATGAGTTCTTGTAATTATATTAGTATACCCTTGTCTTTCAAGTTCTCTTACTATAGCAGATCCAACCATCCCCCTATGTCCTGCCACATATATCTTTGCATTCTTTTCCATCATAATTGTACACTTCTTTCTGTTAGTTATCTGATTATATTGCTTACTTTACAACACCCTTTTCAAGATACTCTGCAAGATTGCATCTGACATGTTCGCCAGCTCTCTCTACGGCAACTTTTTCCATATCATGTTTTACCATAATCTCAACAAGCTGTTCAAATGTTGTACTTTGTGGATTCCATCCTAGCTCCGCTCTTGCCTTAGTTGGATCACCCCATAGATTAACCACATCAGTTGGTCTATAGAAATCAGGAGATACTTCAACAAGAACTTTTCCTGTTGCCTTATCTATTCCTTTCTCTTCCAGACCTTCTCCTTCAAATTTAAGTTCAATTCCAGCATGATGAAATGCCAGCTGGCAGAACTCTCTTACCGAATGCTGTACACCTGTTGCTATAACAAAATCTTCCGGCTTATCATGCTGTAATATAAGCCACATACATTCAACATAATCCTTTGCATAACCCCAGTCACGAAGTGAATCAAGGTTGCCAAGATATAATTTATCCTGCTTGCCTTGCGCAATCCTTGCTGCTGCCAAAGTAATCTTTCTGGTTACAAATGTTTCTCCTCTTCTTTCCGATTCATGGTTAAAAAGAATTCCTGAACAGCAGAACATGTTATAAGCTTCCCTATATTCTTTAACAATCCAGAAACCATACTGCTTAGCAACTGCATATGGGCTATATGGATGAAATGGTGTGTTCTCATTTTGAGGCACTTCTTCAACCTTTCCATAAAGTTCAGATGTAGAAGCCTGATATATCTTACATGTATCGGCAAGTCCACACTGTCTAACTGCCTCAAGCACTCTGAGTACACCTGTCGCATCAACATCTGCTGTGAATTCAGGCGAATCAAAAGACACCTGCACATGGCTCTGGGCTGCAAGATTATATATTTCATCTGGTCTTACCTTAGATACTACCGACATAATACTCATTGAATCCCCCAAATCTCCATAATGAAGATGAAAGTTCGGTGTTCCTTCAAGATGTGCTATTCTTTCTCTGTAATCAACAGATGATCTTCTTATAATACCATGAACATCATATCCTTTCTCAAGAAGGAATTCTGCAAGATATGATCCGTCCTGTCCTGTTACTCCTGTGATGAGTGCTTTTTTTGACATTGTTTATACTCCTTTTATATCTTTTGATTGTTATATCATTATCTATTCCTGTACATTGACTATCTCATCCCTGCACATCTGCTCAAGATATCCCTTAGCCTTAGCAACCTGATCTTCATATGGAACCATAACATACAGCTTCTGCTTTCCAGCAGAAAACGTTGTCGCAGATGTTCCTTCTCCACTGACACTATAGCTCTGAATATCCCAATTAATATTATCACTTATCTGTAGTTTAACAAGTTCCGTTATCTTATCATATGACATGTTCGTTATCATATTGTCAGACACTGTATTAAGAATACTTGTATAATTAGTTATCATTGCTGGAGATGCCATCTTTTTTATGACAGCATTAATGATCATCATCTGATTTCTTCCTCTTTGTCTATCGCCATCCGCATATGCATATCGTTCCCTTGAAAATGCAAGAGCCTGCTCTGCGTCAAAATGATTAACTCCTTTATGCACCTTAAGTTCTCCAGCCTGAGTAAGCGTTGCATCATAATCCAGAGTCACATCAACTCCGCCAAGTGAATCAATAATATTAAGGAATCCCGTAAAATTAACTTTAACGTAATAATCCACATTAATCCCATAAAGCATTTCCAGAGTTTCTCTTGAACAATCAATTCCATATATTCCCGCATGTGTAAGCTTGTCCTTTACTCCATTAGATATACTAAGTGGAACATAATAGTCCCTAGGAGTATTAATCATTAATATCTGATGCGTCTTAGTATTCATAAAAAGCAATATGTTAACATCGCTTCTGCTCGTAGCGCTAGGTGGACCAGCTGTATCTATACCACTTATATATATTCCTATTACATTATCATTGTTCATATATTCTGTAGTATCATTGTCTTCAACTTCTGTAACATATTCTAACGAAAAAATACATTTTATTCTGTTATCAAGATTCTCATAACCTTCTATTTCGTTAAATATTCCAAGATAACTTTCATTAACAATAATTGACTGTACATCCTTATTAAGCAATGCGTCTACAAGCTCTACAACAGATGTATAATCGCTGTATTGCAGATCAACTTTATCATAATTATCAATATAATCCTTAATCTTACTAATATTATCAGTATCTATATCTGGCACACTGCCACACGTGTATCCATTAATGTCATCTAGTATCTCTGCATTATTTTCAGATAAAACATATACCCCAACTATATCCGTCTTGGTATTATTTCCTGTCATCCTGCTTATATACCCTCTTGTATATCCAAGAAACACGCATCCGACAATCATAATTATACTTAGAATAACCGCTAACACTTTAGTTATAATTCCTAGTATCTTCCAGCGCTGCGTTATAGCCGTAACCAATGAACACGCCACTAAAACAACGCCAATGACTATCTTGAGCCCTAAAGGTATCATCCCTAAAAAATGTATAAATACTATAAGTGCTATTGATACTATAAATTGAATAGCAGATACTATCAATCCTGAAATCATTAATATCTGTTTTATATCTTTTTTAGTTTTCTTCTTTTTCATCATTAATTTCCCATATACTCATTATAATATCTAGGTAAAGTTATATTAATTTTACACCATACTCCACCACTTATCAATAGTTGTCAGTTTTCCTCATCAGA
>CAMDYG010000088.1 GCA_945910225.1 uncultured Eubacterium sp.
CGAATCCACCTCATACTTTTTTATATCTTCGCCTGCCAGGCCAGCCCTAAATTCCAGATCATTCTGAATACCCTTTTGTATTTCATATGACACTTCATCATCTGTAACATCAACACCACCATAATATATTCTAATATTAATTGCATTCGGATCCTCCGGCACATAATCCACATCTTTTCCCACCGGAATTTTATTGCGCATAGTAAAATTCTGTGTAGCGGTATACTTCTTGTCACCGGATTTAAAATCTACAATCAGCCTGATTGAGTTTCTGTTTCCTGTGTCGCTCACTTCTGCGTCAAAGCCTGCCACATAATCTGCCATCAGGGATTCATCTCCCTTATTTGTCACATTGCCTGCTGAATCCACACTATCCTTGCGCAGATACAGCTTACCATCATCAGACTTAAAAATGACATTGTAGATGCAATCCTCATCCGTGATGACAAGTGTGCGGTCGTTACCTGTAGTCGATGCAACAGCTTCTTCCCCTGCGGATGCAACCTGTACTGCCGCCGGTGAAGAAGCTGATGACTCAAACTTAACACTCTTTTGCGCATCTATGAGCAAATCTCCAATCTGGTTCATAGCCAGCTGTGCCTCATACTGAAGGTCAACCTCCTTTGAAGCATACTTGTACTGCTTTGTACCTGAACCAATAAAGCCTGCCACAGCAAGTCCCAATATTCCCATTATAGCCATTACCACAACAAGCTCCACAAGCGTAAATCCACTGTTTGATTTTTTATTTCCATGATCGAAATATTTTTTCATCCTTAACATAATAAATCACCCTTATATTCACTAATTACACTCAATTTTACCGGTTTCTTTATAAATTGTTATTGTTTTCTCAGTACTACCATGCTTAACCCAGATTTTACCGATATCAGTTTTTTCCGCCCCTGAACTTCTGTCAAACTCAATCTTTATCGGGTTCGAAACATCTAGCTTTGATGCATTATTAAAGGTTGTTGAAACATCCGCTGAATATCTGATTTCCAGATTACTTCTGCCTATTTTTTTTGTTTCCGCTGTTGTCTCACCATTACCATTTTTATCAACCTTACCATTTTTAACAGTGACTGTATAATAATATGCTCCATCTGAGAGATCCTTATAAAGCTCAATGACTGCCGTATCCTTTCCCATTGTGGTAACCTTAGTTTTGTTAAGTATTGATTCAATATTTCTGGCACACTGCTTTGCCGCCGTACCTGATATGGAAGCAATTGAAAGAATCGATGCTCCAATAAGTATCGCACCTATTGCAACAACCACTATAAGCTCAACAAGGGAGAATCCCCTATTGTTATTTTTTTTATTAGATGACATATCGGTTTTCTCCCCTTTCAATATCAGTTTTTCTTCCAGTTCTGGTAGGTTATAAGGCTAGAATAGTCAATATCCGCATCTCCGCTGCCATTTGCAGCGGTCTTTGTAATGCCTCCCAGATAATCAGCTCCATCATCAAATACATCATACAGATGCATGGTCTGTGAGCCTGTCTTTATCTCTTTAAGAAGAAGCGCTTTAAAAATTTCCTGCGGACAGTTTAATACAGTACACTGTTTATTAACAAAAATCTTTTTTCCTGCAATAATTGTTCCTGTAAAATTATCATTGATTGTGACATTGCCGGTTGCAACTATAATTCTTACATTCTTATTTTCCTTGCTGTCACTCTGAGGATATGTATAGTCTCCATCTACAACCACTGCCTTGTATGTTTCATCTTTGTTGTATTTACCTGTATATGTTGCCGTAACCTCGAGTTTTTTTCCTGTTTCATTCTTTGTAAATGTTTCAAGATTGCCCTCATGTACAATATTCGTAAACAACGATGCACTCTCTGCGGTCGGAGGAAGGCTGTTGTAAGAGGTAATAAGTCTCTTCCTAAGCGCAGTATATGTATTGTTGAGCTCTATTGACTGTGCATCCATATCCACTCCGTCAACAATTCCTTTTAAAAGTGACAGATTTGAACCATCATACAGGCTGTAATCTCCGGATGTATATATGCTTGCCGCGTCATTTACCTGTATTGACTTTGTGTAAAAGGCTGTATACTTCTGAAGCTTTGAATCTGCACTGCTGTGGTCTATATTATAATAATCCTCGTAGTATTGTGATGCCTGTTTTACCGGCATATTCAGATAATAGTATACAAGTCCGTCACTCTCACTGCCATTTGAAGGTGCATACACCTTTCGAATATAATTGTCCGTATTTTTCATCTCATCGGCTGACAGATACTGTGATAGATAATATGATAATGGCTTGCCTGTCTTTGAGCTTACCACATTTATATTTATCACCGTATATTGTTGATTATCACTACCTTTACTAGTGATTTCCGCATCCTCTGAATAGCTTAATGGATTCTTATAATAAACTGACTTTGCGGCTGCATCATCCCCATCTGTACCTATACACTCCGGCGGTATGAGATATGCAATCTGATTTCCTTTTACAGATATTGATTCACCCATGGCAACATCTTTATTTTCCTTATAACTTCCATTAACTTTGACCATAGATGACCTGTTGATATATGCATTTCCGGCAAGCATAAGCTCCTTAATACCACTCATATCAAGTGTTGACTCTCTGCCGTTTATTATAATTGCACTGCTTTCGGCTGACGAGATGTCAGAATTACCAAAACCAACATATTTTCCATCTGTCGATTTTCCGTTTTCATCCTTTCCAAGCGTAACCGTCGAACCTCTGCCCTTTAAGGTCATATCATCAGAAATATAGGTTGTTCCCTCAAGAGATACATTTGCTCCATTTACATTGATATTTTTTGTCCATAGCTGGCACTGTTTATCAATGCTAAGTGTGCTCTCATTGTGTGTACCTGCCCTATTTGAGTTAGGATTACCTACCTCTAAGTTTCCATCTGCTATCATATAGCTGGCATTGTCAACCCTTAGCTTTGTGTTGTTCGGAATCAAAACGCACATTCCTGTACTGTCACTTCCCGCATAAAGATTGCCTCCAAGATTCACATTATGAGCGCCATTTCCGATTTCCAGCCCTGTATTTCCCACAAGAGAATATGTGAACAGCTCCGGGACTCCACCTGATGCCGTAAAGCTCATAGTCGGAACAGCCAGCGAAATATCTGTCTGTATTATGGATTTATAGCCCTTTTCATCAATATACTCTACCTTTATTCCCTCTAAAACTGTACGGTTTTGATAGGTTTTGAGCCGTGGTGTGGATACAGAAGTGACCTCTGCATGTGGATAAACCGGCTTATCAGATGAATCTGTCTTATAAAGGCTGCTGTCAACATATCCTTGTATCTTGCCCATGTTATAAGTACGACCTTTGGCATCATTAGGATCCACAAGCCTTGACTTCAATGCAGCAACATATGTATTGACAAACGAAGCCTGTCTGTTTGCCTCATTATTCTCAGCGTTTCCTTTTGTCTTATATGACTGCATTACCTTTGAATATCCTTCGGTATACGCAGCCGACATATCGCCCTCAAGTCCTGTACATATCTGGTCCAGAACGCCCTCTGCCGAATAGAAATTGTCTGTGTTTTTTTCATCTGTTGTCTTCATCTGAAGGTTTGCAAGAGCTATCCAAAGTATGGTAACCGCAAGGATAGCAACAATTGCCATGGCTACAATAACCATAACAAACGATGCACCTCTGTTGTCTTTACGTCTCATATCAATACCTCATGCTTCCGGTCATGGTCGCTGCTTTTTTTGCCCCAGCAAGCTTATCCGGGGTACTGCATGTTTTGCTGTCATAAATATCAACCGTTACATTGTATAATCTTTCGACTGTCTTACTCTTTGTAAGATCATCAATCTTAATACTTTTCTTCACAGTAGACTGTGTATTATTTGAATTAAACATATATTTTGCCTGCTGTGGCTGTGTTTTACTTTTGCTGTCAGGTTCTTTCATATTTGTGTCCAGGTTTGTACAAATTGAAACATGCGCATTACCGGTATTATTGCCTTTTTCATTAACCCTGACATACATTCTGTACTTATCCTCATCATCACTACTCTTATCATCATAATTCTGCTTTACTATATTCACTGTACAGTCAATCTTATCATTGTTGTTAATGATTATAGTATCTTTACATGAATTCCAGTCACTATT
>CAMDYG010000089.1 GCA_945910225.1 uncultured Eubacterium sp.
AATAAGTGAATTTTCAAAAGATGTTACAACTATCTTTATAGCACACAGACTCAGCACCATAAAAAATTGCGATAAGATATATGTGCTGGAAGATGGAAAGATTATAGAAAGCGGTGATCATGCATCATTGACAGCACTGGGTGGAAAATATGCGCAGCTTGTAAAACAGCAGTCATTAGATTAATGAAGAAGAGGAAACAGCATGAAACCTATTATTGTAGATTTAAAAGATATAAGCGACAGTACGGAAGTATATGATTCAAAACCAAATAAATTTATTTCATATACGATATATATTATATGTGCGATTCTGATAATCGCACTGTTATGGATGTATTTTTTCAGAATGGATATAGTTGTAAAAGCTGACAGTGTCTTTAGAGGTGACGATGACAGTACGGCAGTAAGCTGTGCAGTTACAGGAAAGATAACTAAAATGTCGGTAAAGGACGGACAGTATGTGAATGAGGGAGACGAACTGTATGAGGTAGATATTGAAAACCTTGGAAGTACTATCGAAGATTATAAGAGTAAACTTGATAGTGTACAGCAGCGCCTTGACATACTAAATGCATATCAGAAGAGTCTTGACGGAGATAATTCTGAATTTGATGCAATGTCTGATAACCAGTATTATTCAGAATTTAAAGATCGGAAAGAATTATTAAATACTTCAATTGATGCAGGAAAGGAAAAGAATAAAACTGGGGAGGTATACGATGAAAATATTACAGTTATCAATGATTCTATTGATAAGTATAATGAAAAAATTAATAAACTTAACAATGTAAAGCAATGTATCATATCGCGTAATAACACATTCGACCAAAACGATACATATTACTATTCAATAGTAAAAAGTTATATTTCATCATATGATTATACAGCACTTCAATATGACAATAAAAAGGATGAAACCACAATGGATTCATCACAACTGGCAGAGGTGGATACAGAAAAAAATCAGGCATTGTCTAATCTTGAGTCTAATGAGATTTCAACAATAGAACAGCAGATAGAAACTGCAAATGAACAGATAGAAAGCCTTAAATCTAATATATCCTCTGTAAAACTTCAAAAGAAGCAGACAGAAAATTCTAATAATACAGATGAGTCAGATATAAAGATTCTTACGGAAAAAGGAAATGTGTCGGCTGAAATTCTTACTTATGAGGATAAGAAGCAGGAGTATGAGGCTTATTTAAAAGATTATGATATAAAAAATAATAACTGTACCATAAAGGCAGGATCATCAGGATATTTTTACACAAATAAGGAAATCTCAAATGGAACATATATACAGGAAGGAGATTCCATAGGACAGATATATCCAAAGGAGCAGTCAGGTTATTTTGCACAGGTGTATGTGGAAAATTCTGACATAGCAAAAATAAAACCGGATCAGGAAGTAAAATTTGAGATGGCTTCATATCCGTCAAGTGAATATGGATATTTTACAGGAACAGTAAAAGAAATTGCAAAAGATGTGACTGTAGACCAGAATACCGGTAATGCATATTACGTTGTAAAAGTAGAATGTAAAAATATGGAGATAAAGAATAAGGATGGAGAAAAAGGAAATCTGAAAAGTGGAATGGCTGCACAGGCAAAAATTGTTGTTGATGATGACAGTGTGCTGCATTTCGTCCTGAGTAAGATAAATTTAGTAGATTAGTAAGATAAATAAGGTATATTCCGGGATTACCGGTTTATATATAAATCCTATAAGCGCGCATAGGAAAAAATCAAAACTGAAGACGTATGCTATTGGGTAGGTGCTGGTGTAGGCTTTGGTTATTCTTGTTTAAAGCTTCTGTTAGGGTATTAATAGTATATTTTCAAAGGAGAGATGATAAAATGGAAAAATTCACTAGTTTATCAAATATAGAACTTATGTATATTGATGGTGGATTTAATGCAAAAGGAGTTTGGCATAAATTTACCAAAAAGATCAAATCATGCTGGGATAGTTTTTATCAGGGATTTTCTGATTATAATTTTTATTAAAAAGTGTATAATAAAAGTATGGCAAATAATTGCCATACTTTTATGTACAGGAGGCTGATATGAAAATAGAAAACATTAAATGGTATATTGGCTGGATATTCTTTCCGGTCTGGTACTTGATAGGGAAAAAATATATTTTATTGCCTGTTATACAATCAGTTTTTGAAGAAACGAGTTATCAGGATGCATATCTGATAGCAAATTATTTATGGAATTTTATAGCTATAGTTATTTTATTCAGCCTTTATGGAACAGGGATTTTAAGAGATATAAAACAGATAAGACAGTATGATATCAAATCAATAGCTTCGGGATATATCAAATCATTTGCTGTAATAGTATTGTTTACAATATTAGGTGGTATTATGCAGTTTATTTTGTCATCCGGAAATAATGAGCAAAGCATAAATGAAATTACGCTCAGAATGACAATGAAAGAACATTATTGGGCTATTATGATTCTTTCTGCATTTATAGGACCCATATTAGAAGAACTGATTTTTAGATGGTTTATATTCAGCTCTATCAAAAAAAGTCTGATAATTAAAGTGATTATATCATCAGTGCTATTTGGATTAATGCATTTTATACCATCTATAGGGGCAATAAGTCTAAATGAGCTTTGTCTGCAGTCAATACAATATGTATTAGCCGGAATTGCGTTTTGTCTGGTTTATATAAAAAGAGGAAATGTTGTTTTTGGGATAGCAGCTCATATGAGCATCAATTTGATACATAATTTAATGTATTTGGTTAATCAATGAATGCCGCATTTTAAAAGCTTGTTTGGTGATGGAAATTTATTAGATATAAATTAGCCAAAACAGTGTTTATTATTAAAGATGAAGCCAATGTTAATAAATTCAACTATTGGTTGTGTGGCAACGGGTGTAGGTATTGGAGGCGCAGCAGGATCTGTGCCAGGTGCAGTGATTGGAGGCGCTGTCGGTACTATAGTTGGAATATGGTAAAAAATATATAACAATAGGAGCGGAAGTTTATGGAATTAAATAGAACAATGATATTGCTTTCTGGTTGCTTTTTGATTGTTTGGTCTACTTTTAAATGGAAGATACCACATGTGATTTGGGATGTTAAATTAACCCGGGTATGTTCGGTAATTTTGGGATTATATAATATTATTTTAGCAATTTGCTTTGAAAAAGACCTAAGTATTTTTCTATTTATTGTAGATTTAATCCTCTATATGTTATTGGATATAGGATTTTTAATGGTTAAGCTGAAAAAAGATAAAAAGGGAAAAGTAAAAAATTTTCAACTTGGGATTTGTTCCATTTTTGTAATTTTGGCTATGATTATGGCATGTTTTAATTTGAATGAAATTTATTCTAGCATAATGATTTTATCTGGTATGATGATGGTGATATCAACTCCTTTTCAGAAAATGAAGTCGCTTCGTGAAAACAGCAACCGCTAACAGACTTATATGGGCAATTGTATTCAAGTTGGTAACAGATAGTGAATATGCAAACAATGATTTTGACCATATTGGTGCCAGATACCATTACATAAAATTATAATTAAATTTATTAGATATAAATTCACCATAACAGTAGTTTGTGTCAAATGGCACCGAAATCATACCAAATAGCACATATATATTGTTTGTTTTTTCTTATGGTGGTAGTATGTTTAGCAGGATGGTGCATGGGAATGCAAACAATGCTTTTAATAGATGGGGTTAAAAAGTGTGTAAAAGACTATAAAAGATGTCTGTATAAATTTGGCAAAAAATGAGGAGTACAATGAGATGAAAAAAGAAAACAATTATATATCCACTGATATGAATCATAAAAAGCTAATAGTTGGAGTCGTAATAATTCATGTTTGTTTTTTAATTATTAAGAATAGTGGCATTACAGACATTTTAAAAGAAAAGAATATATTTTATGGGGTGCTGATAAATATGATTTATCAGTTGACTTTGATTATCATGATTGGAGTGGCAATGAAGCAATATTTGATCACTTCATTTAAAAAAT
>CAMDYG010000090.1 GCA_945910225.1 uncultured Eubacterium sp.
GGATAGCAGCGGTAGAACAGCTCAATACTTATGCTTCTATCATTGACTGTCCGGTAAGTGTTGCATATTCTGCGGACGAAATGGATGAATGTCTGGATGAGTTTAAGAATTATGAACTTATTCTTGTTGATACGGCAGGAAGATCACATAAGTCTGAGGAACAGATGGAAGAGTTAGATGATCTTATAGCGAAGGTGGAGAATAGAAAAGATGAATTTGATTATGAGATATATCTGACACTGAGTGTTACAACTAAATATAAAGACCTTATCAATATTACAGAAAAGTATAAGCATATTAAGGACTGGGCTATTATATTTACCAAGCTTGACGAGACCTGCTGTCTGGGTAATATGCTCAATATGAAGCTTTTAACTGGTGCACCTTTATCATATACAACGTCAGGACAGAATGTTCCTGATGATATAGAGGTTATTAATGAACAGGCTCTTGCAAAATTATTATTGGGAGGTAATTCATAATGGATCAGGCAGAGAATCTTCGCAATATAATTAAAAAGCAGAACCAGAAGGAAGTAACTAATGCAAGGGTTATTGCAGTTACAAGTGGAAAAGGCGGGGTTGGGAAATCAAGCGTTTCTATTAATCTTGCCATACAGTTTACGAAGATGGGCAAAAAGGTAATTATCCTTGATGCTGATTTTGGACTTGCTAATATTGAGGTTATGTTCGGGGTTATACCACAGTATAACTTGAGTGATATGATGTTTAAGGGAAAAGAACTTAAGGATATTATTATGGATGGCCCGGAAGGAGTTAAATTTATATCAGGAGGTTCTGGAATTGCCAGACTTGTTAATCTTGATAAGGAGCAGGTAAAAAGGCTTGTAAGTAAACTATCAGACCTGGAGAATATGGCAGATGTTATCATTATTGATACGGGTGCAGGAATATCACCATCTGTTATGGAATTTCTTGTGGCAAGTCCGGAAACGATACTTGTTACTACACCAGAGCCGACATCTATAACTGATTCTTATGCCTTATTGAAGGCGCTTGCCATGCATGAGAATTTCAGGAAAGGCGAGACTAATATTAAGATGATTGCTAACAGGGTGAATTCAGAGAGTGAAGCCCGTAATTTATATGAGAAGCTTAATATGGTTGTTACAAAGTTTCTGAATATTAATATCCAGTACCTTGGGTGCGTACCACAGGATAATAATATTGTTAAGGCTGTTATGAGACAACAGCCGGTTTCACTTATTTACCCAAATGCTGTATCAACAAAACATTTTGAGGATATAGCATCAAGGATTATTGCAGGAGAAATGGATGTGCCGGTATATCGGAGAGGTATACGCGGGTATCTTAAGTCGGTATTTGCTAAAAACTTATGATGAATGAGGTGAGTAAATGTTTGAACCACTTGTTGTTGGAGCTAAGGTAGAAGTCTATATTAAAACTAATCATTATACAGAGAATTCTGGCAGCAGGGAAGTATTTGCCAGCCAGATAATGGATCTTTGTGATGACTGTATTGTATGCACTATGCCAGTTGATAAGGGGAAACTTATTGTTCTGGAAGTAGGTACTATGCTTGAAACATATTTTTATGCAGGAAAGTATATTTACAAGGCAGACTGCCTGGTTTCAAACAGGGGAAAAGAAGGCAATATATTTACTATGGAATTGAAGCCTGAGACACCGCTTAAGAAATTCCAGAGACGTGAATATTACAGACAGGAATGTTCAATACCCGTTGATATTGTTACTCTTACACAGAATGAAAGACAGGAACTTGAAAAGAGACTGGCTGTACCATCAAAGCTTATGATGCCAGAAGAAAAGGGCACTATAGTTGATATAAGCGGAGGTGGCCTGAGAATATTTGCTAAAAGACAGTTTGTTAAGGATTCTGTTGTTGTTGTGAGGTTTCCTATTGAAGTCAATGGAAAGGTTAAGAATATGGAACTTGCGGCGGCTGTTATAGCTTCATTTAGAAATATGAATGATGAAAGTGTGTATGATAACAGACTGCAGTTTGTAATGAATAGCAGGGAAGATACTGAAAATATAATAAAATTCATATTTGTACAACAAAGATTAATGCGGCAGAAAGAGAGGGGATAGTAAATTGGCAAAAAAAATACTGGTTATAGATGACTCTGCACTCATGAGAAGAGTTATATCTGATATAATAAACGAAAGTAATGAGTACGAAGTGGCTGCTATTGCAAAAGATGGCGTTGAAGGATTTGATATGATAGTGTCTAATCCTAATCTTTACAGCGCTATTATTCTTGATATCAATATGCCTAAGATGAATGGACTTGAGTTGCTTAAGAACCTTCAGAAGAATCATATTGAGCAGACTGTAATCGTAGTTAGTACTGTGGCTAAAGAGGGTGCTAAGGAAACTATACAGGCACTTGAGTATGGCGCATTTGATTTTGTTACCAAGCCAGAGAATTATCTTGAAACCAAGGGCGATAATTTTAAGCAGAGAATTTACAATATGCTTAATATTGCTACTAATTCCAAGGCTTCTATAGAAAGAACAAGATCAATAACAAGACCAGCCGGCTCTGCAGGTACAAGACTATCAGGTACATCTTCGTTACGGGACAAAACAACAGCTGTTTCTTCAGCACTTTCAGATAAGAAGGCATCCAATGCAGCAATATCTGCACTGAGAAGAAGGAATGAGCTTAATGATAAGATTCCACCTAAGGTTAATCCATCACGTTTTACCAATATTAAGAGTGGAAGTAAGAAGGTTGTTGCATTAGCGTGCTCAACCGGTGGTCCTAAGTCATTACAACAGGTAATACCTTTACTTCCTAAGAATCTTGATGCGGGAGTTGTGCTTGTACAGCATATGCCAGCAGGATTTACAGCATCTCTTGCTGCCAGACTTAACGAGATAAGTGATATCAATGTTAAGGAAGGTGCAGATGGTGATGTGATCGAAAAAGGATGGGTATATATTGCACCAGGAGGAAAGCATATAAGGGTTGTAAGGAATGGTTCAGAATATAGCATAAAGCTCAGCGATGAACCAGCCGTTGAAGGATTGAGACCATGCGCCAATGTTATGTACAAGTCACTTGTTGATTGTAATTTTGATGAGATTACATGTGTTGTGCTTACAGGCATGGGAGCTGACGGTACAGAAGGAATTAAAGCTCTTTCAGACGGACGGAAAAAGATTCACGTTATTGCACAGGACGAAGACAGTTGTGTTGTATATGGCATGCCTAAGGCGATAGCACAGACCGGTCTGGTGGACGAAGTAGTTCCTCTTAATAAAATTGCAGAAACTATAACAAAGAATGTGGGGGTATCTTAGAATGGATGTAAGCCAGTATTTAGAGATATTTATTGATGAATCAAATGAACATTTACAGA
>CAMDYG010000091.1 GCA_945910225.1 uncultured Eubacterium sp.
TTTGGATAGAACAAAGAGAGTTATTCTTAAGAGTAATCGGATGAAAAAGTATTTGTAAAGACAGATACGATATGATATATTTAATGTGCAGTTTTGAAGGAACAATCCTTCTCCTTAAAGATAGGGGATTGGTCAAATGGTATGATAGGGGTCTCCAAAACCTTTGGTGGGAGTTCGATTCTCTCATCCCCTGCTATTTAAAGGATTTAAGTTGAACATCAGCTTAAATCCTTTTTTGCATTTAAACATATTAATTGCGAATGATATAAAATCAATATATAAAGGAGTGTAATGATGAGAGAATCAAAATATGAACATATAATACATCCGTTTCCACCATTGTATAATAGTGATTCAAGAATATTAATTCTGGGAAGTCTTCCATCAGTGAAATCGAGAGAGCAGATGTTCTTTTACGGGCATCCACAGAACAGATTCTGGAAGATGATAAGTATGGTATTTGAGGAAAAAATACCACAGACGATAGATGAAAAGAAAATACTTATGTTGAAGCACAATATTGCTATGTGGGATACAATATATAGTTGTGACATAATTGGTTCAAGTGACAGTAGTATTAAAAATGTTGTTCCAACTGATTTAAAAAGAATTGTGGATAATTCTAAAGTCTGTAAAGTGATATGCAATGGGAAAACATCAGGAAAGTACTATGAAAAGTACCAGATGAAATATCTTGGGATTGAGCCAGACATTCTTCCATCAACAAGTCCTGCTAACGCTGCATATTCATTAGAGAAGCTTGTTGATATATGGAAAAAGTCACTTATATTTTAATTAATATTGCGGTTATTAAAGTATTTTATTGTTTAGCATGTTATTTTTCTGGTTTAACAACATTAAGAGGCATCATAAGATGGTCAATAAGTACGCGGTAGGCTGCATCTCCATTACCAGCTTTAAGATATTCAAAATATTTTTTATGCTCATCTAATGTACCGGTAACACGTCCCTCAACTTCAAGAGCTGACTGTGAAGTAAGCTTTATGAGGTACATAAGCCTCTGAAAAATGTGATTAACTTCTTCGTTGTTTATGTATTTTACTAAAAGAAGATGAAACTGATGGTCGTAATTGATGCCGGAGAGAACAGTGAGAGAGTATACACAGACTTCAAGCATTATGAGGTTGCCAAGTATTATTCATATACAAAGCATATTGTTCATCCGGATGTAGTTATTGCAAGTACTAATTTCCTTGACAGCATGTCAGCAGCAGATAAGGAAATACTTGATCAGCTTGTTGCAGACTCAACAGATTATGAGTTTGATGCATTTGCAGAATCAGTAGAGGAAGCTAAGAAGGATGCTGAGGCAAATGGTGCAATCTTTGTGTATCCAGATACAGAGTTATTCAGAGAAAAATGCCAGCCACTTCTTGATAGTATTGCTAGTCAGTCAGATGTTACTAAGAAAATATACGATAATGTACAGGCTTTAAGAGAGGAGAAATAATATGACAGCAGCTAAAAAAGTATTAGACAAAATTACTTCATATTCAAGTGTTGTAATATTTATTGCAATGGTACTTATGGTAACATATCAGGTCATAGCAAGATATTTCTTCAAAAGTCCAAGCAGCGTTACCGAAGTACTTACAAGATACTGTTTCGTGTGGCTGATCATAATATCAGCAACATATATGTTCGGACAGAGAGAGCATATTAATATATCAGTTATTAAGGATAAGTTACCTAAAACACCTAAGATGATAGTCAGCATAATTATTGAACTTGTTACAATCTGCTTTGCTGGACTTGTAATGGTATATGGTGGTTTTACAATCGCAAAGATGAATCTTGTACAGTTAGATACAATTCTTCATATTCCAACAGGTGTCATCTATTCGATTATTCCAATATGTGGTGTGATTATAATCTTCTACAGCATTTATAATATTGGACTTGAACTTAAAGCAAATAAGCAATAATTATGAGGAGGACTTTCGCATGAGTATAGCATTACAGGTAGCCTTAGTAATGGTTACAATATTAGTTATATTGCTGATAATCGGTGCTCCTATCGGTGTAGCAATCGGTCTTTCATCAGCAGTTTCAATGATATGTATGATTCCAGCCCATGTCTCTTTTGCGACTTCAGCACAGAGAATATTCGCGGGTTCTAATTCATTTTCACTTATAGCCATTCCGTTCTTTATCCTTGCAGGTAATATAATGAACAATGGTGGTATCGCAACAAGACTTGTTAATTGTGCCAAGGTTATTGCAGGTAGAATGCCGGGAGCACTTGCACAGTCAAATGTAGTTGCTAATATGTTATTCGGAGCTATCAGTGGTTCTGGCGCTGCTGCAGCCGCAGCTATGGGAAGCACAATTGGACCATTAGAGGAAAAAGAAGGTTACGACAAGAACTACAGCGTAGCTGTAAATGTAGCTTCTGCTCCAGTTGGAATGCTTATTCCACCAAGTAACACAATGATCGTATATTCTAGTATTGCAGGAAGCGTATCTATCGCAGCACTTTTCATGGCTGGTTATATTCCAGGACTTCTCTGGGGAGGTGCAGTTATGATTCTTGCAGGTATCATGGCTAAGAAGCGTGGATACCAGGCAGAACAGAGAGTAACATTTAAAATCGCAATGAAGACATTCTGGCAAGCAATTCCAAGCCTTTTACTTATCGTAATCGTAATCGGCGGTATCCTTGCAGGTGTGTTCACAGCTACAGAAGGTTCAGCAATCGCTGTAGTATATGCAACAGTTCTTTCACTTATATATAAGTCATTTAAGTTAAAGGACATTCCAAGAATTGTTCTTGAGTCAGCTAAGACAACAGGTATCATTACATTCATGATTGGTCTTTCATCTATCATGTCATGGGCTATGGCTTTCACAGAAATCCCAGATATGATTGCAACATCAATTCTTGGTCTTACAGACAACAAGATACTTATTCTTCTTTTGATAAATGTGCTGTTACTTGTAGTAGGAACATTTATGGATGTAACACCAGCAATCCTTATATTTACACCTATTTTACTTCCTATATGTGCAGCATTTGGCATGAGTCCGATACAGTTTGGTATTCTGCTCTGCTTCAACTTATCAATCGGAACAATTACACCTCCGGTTGGAACAATCCTCTTCACGGGATGTCGTGTTGGTGGAGTTACTATTGAAAGTGTTATCAAGTACATGCTACCGTACTTCACTATCATTTTCATAGCATTATTACTGGTTACATACATCCCTGCAATTTCAATGTTTTTACCTAAGATTCTGGGATTGGTGTAATAAATATCTTTTTTCCTAATATATTA
>CAMDYG010000092.1 GCA_945910225.1 uncultured Eubacterium sp.
CCTGTTGGGAAAAGGGAACATCCTGTCAGACTTATCATAATTAATAATGACGCAGTTATAATCTTTGTTCTTTTCATAATCACCCTAACTATAGCCGTATTTGCCATAACTTTTTCTCCTTCTGTTTTGATAGTGAAATCATATACATCTGCAATAAATACATAAGTACGTTTTTCATCCGTAAGCTTCTTAATATCATTGTTGACAATATCTGATGTGAGTTATCTTCCTGTTTCTTTATTTTTCCCAGATTGTTACACCATTCCATTCTATCTTAACAATATTGTCTGTATTCACCACACCTGAAATATCGTATGACCATTTTGAGTATAAAAACGGTTCATTATCATACCTTCTAATACTGCTCATGCTAACATGCGCTGTAGACATAATATTTTCGTGGTCAGTTTCTACCACGCTTCCGTCAGACATATAAAATACTGGTCCATCATATATATAATATTCATCAAATATTTTAGCATTATCTGTTCTTGTCATATCGGATTCATTTAATTCTGCTGTTGAACATAATTCTACCTGCATATCGTCAATTGTTATGTTGTATAATTTAACTTCTCTGCCCTCTGTATCTGTTGGAACATAGACATTCACATCCTGACTAAAAGCCTTTGATGATACCTTATTAGTAAATGTGATGCTGTATTCACAAGGGATTATTTCACTTTTTACGCAGCTCTCATGGGTTCTGATTAAATTAGAATGTTCCGTTGATGAAAGATTAGGATCTTTCTGGTAACCTGAATAAGGAAGACCTGCATAATTAACATTTTTCTTTAAATATAGATGTTCCAGATGTTCCATTGTTGTGTCATATATATTATTATCAGTATCTTTGTCTTTTTTAGTTCTGTAATATTCATTCACATAAGACTCATCATAATTCACGTCATATAGGAGTTCAATTCTTCCGTCCTCATGCTCATAAATCTTTGTACACACATCATATCCTGTAATGTCACTCTGCATGGCAAGCTGTTTAAAATCATTCTTAGACGCCTCATCACATACAAATGATATTGCAAACTGAGTATTATTGTGTAAATCACTCTGTACAAAGCCAAAATTATCTATATAGCAGTCTGGATATTTATCAGAAAAAACAATTCTATTGTCTCCCTTTGGCAGATATCCTTTGTACATACCATCTTCAATGCCACCATCAAGGAATTCTGTCTCCGCCTTACCAGAAGAAATCACTTTTCCAATACTGTCTTTAACCCCCATATCTTCAAATTCATAGTAATCTGACATCAGGTTTCCAAGAGTTATTGTTATATTTTCATTATCCAGATTAGTGTCATAATTCTCATATAAAAGTTCCAATTCCAATCTTGATAAATCATCTGATATATCCGTTAATTTAACTCTTATACCTCTTCCTGTGATATTCCTTCCATTTTCCCTAAAGTGGTATTCTCCTGCAATAATCTCCTCTGTATATTTATCACCTATACGGATATTCCCAACTTCTTTCACATTTAAAATGGAATTCTCTCCCTTTACCACAGTTTTATCAAAGCCTATGGAAGTAAATACTGGGGTCTTATTTTCATTTTCTGTAAGCACAGGACTTCCATCCTTTGACTGGAGGATTATTTTTGCTCTTATGGCATGTTCTGTTGATGTATACTCTTCCCAGGTAAGATTGTAGCGGTCTGACATATCTTTTACACCAGCAGTTTTATCTGATATACCACTTTTCTCGGATGTTATTACATCCTTCATATTACTGACAGCATCTGAGTCAGATTTAAAGTGTCCACTTATTGATCTTGGAATGATTGTTTTGTATTTTCTCTGGAAATACTCCACTCCCATAACCGACGCCACAGACAGCACCATAAGTGTTGCAGCAATTATTGACACTTTAACAATAGTCTTTATGCTCCTCTTAGAACCAAGTCTCCCCCTCTTTGCAAAATATTCCCGGCTGATAAGATTATCTGCTCTCTCATCAAGCACCTCATCTGACTTTTCAAGAATCTTTGCCCACATATCATCATCTGCCGATAAAGAGCTTAACTCTTCATCTACTTTATACTTAACATAGTCTTTCATGTTACACTACTCCTTTCAAACTGCCTCTTAACAGCTTTCGTGCTTCCTTAAGCCTGAACTCAACAGTACTTCTCTTAATTCCTGTTATTTTCTCAATCTCTCTGGTAGATAAATCCTGATAATAGAACAGGATAACACATGTTCGCATCTCCTCTTCCATATTCTGGATTACAGGTGTAAGCATAGAACTGTTTTCCACATCATCAAAACCGGCATTTCCATGCTCATCTGCAATCTCCACTGCCCTATCTTCATAATCCAATACTTCACTTGTCCTGCTTCTAAGCATGTCCTTACAGACATTAATTGCAATCTGTGTAACCCATGTCTTTATGCTGCTCTTGTGGTTGAACCTCGAGTAAAAACGAATCACTCTCACAAAGGTTTCCTGCAGGGCATCTTCCGCTAAATGCTTATCTTTCAGATATAAGTAACTCATTCGCAATATGTCGTTACCGTATTCTCTATAGATTGCTTCAATATCATCTACCTCCGCCACTTTGTTACTCCTTCCCGTTCATGTATCTGTAATGCGCCTTACATTATATTAGACTGCAATTTTCTCCACCCTCGGAGTGGAAATTTTTCAATAATATCCCGTTGATTGCAAATGTATGCATAATCGCAATAAAATAATACAAATTAAGAATTGTTCAAGCACATTTGACCTTTGCCGGGTTTGTGCAACAAAAAAGCACTAAATATATGAAATATTACTTTCACATATAGTGCCTTGTTAATAAAACTGTCTCCACTATTCCTAATTCCTAAAAATCGATTCTGTTTCCTCATTTACATGTAAACGTTTTTTAACGCAAATCCCCATTCATTATCGACTTATTTTCCACCAAATCCCCGTAATTCTATTATCCGCAGATTTCACACAAAAACCATATGAGTGCAATGCGAAGCGAGCACACATTCCTCTCCCACCCATGCGCAAGACGGGTTAGGTGGGAAATCTGCACTACAATTCCTTTTTAGATAAGGGTTTCAAATAGTTCTTTTTCAAAGTTCTTTTATCACTAAAGAAAAACAATTCTGATTTTGAAAGCTGATTTTTTT
>CAMDYG010000093.1 GCA_945910225.1 uncultured Eubacterium sp.
ACAACCGGATTCTTATTCCATGCTGCAGTAACATATGCTCTCGGTATTGTTCTACTCATGATATTCCCTCCTTAATCAACACGCATTGCAGAAAAGCAGGCATCTCCTGCCTTCAAAGTATCCATCTGTGCCATAGCAACCTCTAAGAGATCACCAATCTCATCATCAGGAATAGCCTTGAGCACATTCCCTGCTCTTTGAAAAATGAGAACACTGCCTACCAGGTACTCCTCACCTTCAGCCTTAAAAAGCTTATCCTTGTTGTAAACAGCTATATAATCTGACTGTCCAAGATGAGTTCCAGCCCCACAAGTAGCCATCTGATCAAGGATTGTCTCTGCTTCCTTCATAGAAATCTGTCTGATTTTGCCATTGGTCCCAAGAATCACAGCATGCGCATCAGGTCTGGATACATCTGTCTCCGGTACTTTAATTCCATCCTTCATAGGATCAAGCTGAATATCAATTGTAATCTGTTCCATTGTCATTCCTCCTTAGATTTTTCCTGTCGCCATGTCATGCTGGACCAGCGACTGATAATAGTTGTTAATCGTAATTGGCGCATTATAAAGTGCTGCCACAATGTATTTCTTTACATTGCGAACCTTTGTAGTCTTGTCCTTCATACTGTCCATTACAAACTGGATATGGCTGCTATCCAGCTTCATGAATCTGCTTTTCACTACGTTAATAGGCTTTTTATCCCCGGATATAGTGATAAACTGCTGATTGCTGCACAGAACATCCAGGATTATGTCAAAAATCTCATCTATCTCTTCTACTCCATAGGGGTAGCGCTCTTTGAGTATCTCTATACCCAGTGACTGGTATAAATATTGTCTGTATAACTCCCTCTCATCTTCTCTGCCCTTAGATAAGATAAGATTAGTATTACTACACTCAGTATTATTTATCTCAGTATTATTAGGTGGTGATTCTCGACATTCCGGGCTGGTGATTTTCACTACACCGGCATGGTGATTTTCACCACTCCGGACTGGTGATTCCTGAAGCAGGATAAAGTTCTTCACATAGATCCTGTCAGGTTTACAAAGTCCCTGCTTAACTCTTTCGATAAGTCCGTAACTCTCAAGCTCCTTTAAAAGCTTTAAAGCCTTCTGACTCGCACAATGCAAATCCTCCTGAATACTGACAAGTGTGTAATAGACATACACTCTGCCCTCGTCATCAATCCAGTGATTCTTCTTGGAAAGGGATACCCGATTCAGAAATAATCCATACAGAACCTTGGCATCCGTAGAAAGCTTTGCAAACTTTTCATCCTTAAAGAGAACCTGGGGAATCCTATAGAAGGCAAACTGCTCAGACTCTTCCTCATGAAAATAGCCAAAGTCCATACCACACCTCTTTAGGCATTACCTGTAGCAACACCGTTACTTCTGCTGTCAGCAACAAGCTTCTGATAGCAGGGAAAGCAAAACGTTCTGCCATTACCATAAGGACAAGGATGACTGCAATTGCAAGGTGTAACTGGACCAAGCTTAGGTGCAACACTGTGTGGCACCCTTGAAATGCCATTTTTGTCAAAGTTCTTCTGAACTCTCATATATTTCTTACTCATCTTAGATATCTCCTTTCGCCATTGAAAAAGGCCTCCCTAAAACTAGGGAAGCCTCTCTCTACTTAATGGTGGATTTTACAAAGAAGTCTCATGCTTCTTGGTTGCAGCTTTTGTGGCTGCATCCTTTGCCGGATCTTTCTTTGCAATCTCCTGTTTCTTTTCTTTAAGATCTCCAAGGACGGAGTCCTTATCAGGTGCATCATGTTCAGCCTCACGCTGACGTTCCTCATACTTATCAGCCAGCTCAAAAATATGATTCTGACTGTCGTAATGATAAACATGATCCGTAAGCTGATCTGCAGGTTCTACCTGAGTAGCATTGACCTCTTTGACCATGTTTTCCAGCTCTTTGGCTGTCATCTGGCCATTGTCCTTTACAAGCAAAACCTCATGAATACTGCTTGGGAGAACAAAGAAATCACCGCCCATCTTTTCAGCTGCGTCCTCCATGAAATTCGGATATGCGATAACACCAGCTCCATGGATCTTATCCGGAACTGTAGCAACAAACATCTGCTCATCTTCCGGTGCAACCTCAGGAATCATGCCAGGTGCAAGCTCACTCATTACTTCAGACATACCTCTGATCTCAGATGGTCTGATCTCTGGTGCATTCTCCATGGCATCAGCGCGAAGCTGCTCTTTGGTAATGCCATACTGATCAAGCAACTGATTGGTAACAAGGATTGTTCCATTGCCGGAATCTGTCTGATCAAGCACAAAGCGATAAACAACAGCCATATCCTCCATTCTTTCATGAGGTACGCTCTCAAGAAGTTCCGCATTCTTCTCTGCAGAAACCACTTCCATAGAAAGCTTGCTCTTCATCTGCTCATAATCAGAGAGCGACTCCAGATCCACCTGAGGCGATTCACGGAATCCTTTCTCCACTGCATCAGCAAAATGTTCTGCAATCTCAGGGATTGGTGTACCATTCTCATAAGCAGCAAACGCCTTTTCAACACTGATGTTCACTCCAATAGAACTGTCCGTAGGTCTTACTGTGATAGCATCATAGCTTTCATTCATCTTATCTACTCTGCGAGCAGTAAGTTCAACATCAGCTCCTCTAACAGCAAGTTCAGCCTTTAACGCATCCTGGAAACCTTCTTTGAAACGTTCATAATCCATATTCAATTTTCTCCTTTTCTTTGACAGTTTTAATAGAAACACCGGCGCGCGCTTTCCGGTTTCGGATAACAAAAAAAGCGCCACACACGACCTTGAGGGTTTGGTAATGTGGACGCTTAAATCTGCTTCCTATTCTTCTGCAAAAGAAAAACAAGTGAGTGGCTTTTGTTTACCTCTCACTTGTCTATGATAATAATAGCACCGTTAAATCTATAAGAAAAGTGCTAATGTCGGTCGAGACGAGACAAAACGAGTCAAAACGAGACAATGTCGGTCATACCATTAAATTCTTCCTAAAAGTTCCTTTAATCCAAGTAATCCTTCCTCTCCCCAAAGAGTTAATGCCTGAGGAATCACTGCAACAACAATACCCACAAGAAGCCCCTGCCATCCAAGAGATATATCTCCATTAATAAATGAGCAAATGCC
>CAMDYG010000094.1 GCA_945910225.1 uncultured Eubacterium sp.
AAATATTCAGGCTTCGAATTTGATGGAACAAATAACCCACCTACATACACATTTACAATCAAACCTGATGCAGGACAGGCAGCCCCTACTATATTTGCAGGGAAAGAGGCAAGTGTAGGTACAAAGATTGACTACCAGGGAATTCCGTATTATCAGGAGCAGATGAATGAATGGGTTCGCATTTTTGCGAAAGCAATGAATGATATCGAAAAGACTGCCGTAGATGAAGAAGGAAAGCCGGCAGAAGTATTATTCACAGCAAAAGATAAAGTTAACGGAACAGAGATTAAATTTGATGCCAATCTTGCCGATAATACATATAAGTCATCTGACAGCGACTACTACAGACTTACAGCAGGAAATATTTCAGTTAATAATGAAATGGTTAAGGATGCATCAAAGTTTGGTACGACAGTTGATATAAAAAAGGGCGGAGACGCACAGGATGTTACAGAATTACTATTAACTGTTCAGGATGACAAGAACAAGGTTAACTTCAGAGGCTGCAGCGCCAAGGAGTTTTTACAGTGTATTACATCTGATATTGCTTTGTCGGCCAATAATGCCAAGACATTTACTGAGAACTACACTAATATAAATAAGAGTGTGTCACAGACAAGACTATCGATTTCAGGTGTTGACAATGATGAAGAAGCACTTCATCTTGTGAAGTTCCAGGAGGCGTACAACCTTTCAGCGAAGGTTATGCAGATTATGACTGAGATTTATGACAGACTTATACTTCAGACAGGAGTATAGACTAAGAGGTAATGCATTATGATGAGAATAACTAATTCAATGATGACTGCCAATACAAAGGCAAATATCAACACTAACAAAGTAAATGCAGATAAACTCAATACAATGACAGCATCAGGACAGAAGATTACAAGACCGTCTGATGATCCTGTAGTTGCAATCAGAGCTATGAGACTTAATACTTCGCTCACTGAGCTTGAACAGTATTACGGCAAGAATATTCCTGATGCGGATGCATGGTTTACAGATACTGAGACAGCGCTTACGCAGACTGATGATGTATTGTCAAGTATAAGAGAAAAGCTTAATCAGGCTTCATCACAGGAAAATGTTACATCAAATGTTAAGGATATATTAGAAGAGCTTAAGCAGCTTAAGGATCAGGTATATGCAATAGGTAATGCTGACAGCGCCGGAAGAACTGTATTTACAGGCTACAGAACAGGCGAAATGCTTACATTTATGGAGCAGGATACTATTAAATATGAGATTACCGAGACATTTACAAAGGATGACTTAGAGACATTTAAGTATGTTAAGGGAACTGCTTCAATAAATGATTCAGGCAAGGCGGTTATCGGTACTACTGTATATGATGGTACAACAAATATATACAATGAAGAGAAGGTTGAAGAAGTAACAGCTTATAGGATCAGGTTGTCGTATGATAATCTGGATAGTTTTAAGAGTATGTCTATTGATGGTGGCGCGCCATTTACTGTTACCCCAAAATCAATCTCAGGTTTAAACCAGGAGCAAATTGATGCTATTTATACTCCTTCATCAGGTGCTAACTTCATAAAGGAAACAGGAGAACTGATTTTATCAAAGGATGCTTACGATGCACTTATTCAAAAAGGTGGAATAAGCATAAATTATGAGAAGTCTGACTGGCAGAAGGGTGATTTAAGACCGGAACACTATTTTATGTGTTCTACTCCTAAGGTTGATACGGACCCAAGAACATATTCTGCAACATATCCTGGTGGAATTGAGTATAACTACAACAGAGAAGATGCTGCTGGAAATCCGACAACAAAGGAATCAGAAACGGTAAAGATCAATGGCTTTAAAGAGCAGGACCTTTCATATGAAATAGCGTTTAATCAGACTATTGTTATAAATACACATGCAAGTGATGTTTATTCACATGATATAGGAAGAGATATTGACGAGCTTATTAAAGTGACACAGCAGATGGTCAATGCTGAAGATAAGGTGAGCAGGCTTCAGAACCTGATAGATAATACAACAGATGAAGCAGAACTTGAAAAGCTTAACGTAACAATGGGAGCACTCAATAAGGAAGCGGCACTCGTTAAAGAAAAGATGCATTCAATGTACACATCTGCAATTACTGAGTTTAAGGGATATTCAGATGATGTTAATAAGCAGATAGCTAACCTTGGTGCACTTACCGCAAGACTTGAGATGACTAAAAACAGAGTCAAGGACCAGAAGAGTAATGTTAAAGAATTAGCTGATCAGAATATAAACTGTGATTTATCAGAGACAGCAATTGACTTAAAGAATGCAGAGCTTGCACTTGAAGCCGCACAGCTTGCAGCAGGAAAGATTGCACAGCAGACATTGCTTAATTATATCTAGTAAATTTTGGAACTTTGTTCCTTAAAGCCCAAAAGGGCTATAGCCGTGGAGCGGCGATAAACCTCCGTAATAATCACTTATTTATACCGGCGGAGCCGGCGAAAGGAGTAGTATATGATAATTGAAACAAGGTTGTTTGGCGAAATTGATGTCGATGAGTCTAAACTCATCAAATTCGTAAGTGGAATTGTCGGATTCCCGGATCTTACTGATTTCCTTTTAATTCACGACAGTGAAGGCAAGAAAGGTATTCAGTGGCTCCAGTCAGTACAGGAACCTGCATTTGCAATGCCTGTTATGAATCCGTTATTAGTCAAGGAAGATTATAATCCTGTAATTGAAGACGAGCTTTTAAAGCCGCTCGAGATTACAGATCCTGAAGATTTCTTAGTACTTGTAACTGTTACAGTACCAAAGGAAATCGAGAATATGTCTGTTAATTTAATGGCACCGATTGTAATAAGCGGTGAGACAAGAAAAGCTAACCAGATTATCGTAGACCAGGAAGGATACGAAGTTAAGTACCCTATCTATGAAATCTTAAAGGCAGCTAAAGAAAGGGCAGGTGAATGATATGTTAGCATTATCGAGAAAGAAAAACGAAGCCCTTGTTATTAATAACAACATTGAGATTACAATTCTTGACATTAAAGGTGACCAGGTAAAAATCGGAATTTCCGCACCAAAGCAGATTCCAATTTACCGTAAGGAAGTATATTTACAGATTCAGGAATCAAATAAGGC
>CAMDYG010000095.1 GCA_945910225.1 uncultured Eubacterium sp.
GGATATTCATGCTCTACCTTAGGTGCTGAGAAGAGGATTCCTCTGCTCTCAAGCTCCTTAAGAACCTCAACGTCACAGTTGATAGCGCCTGCTTCCATCTCTTTCTTAGTTGGCTTAGCACGCATTCCTGCAAATGGAGTCTCAGGCTTCATAACACCTGCCTCGTCTACCATCTGAACAAATGGAGCGTCATATTTTCTACCAACTCTTGCATCGTCCTCACCAAATGCTGGTGCAATATGAACGATACCAGTACCATCTTCCATAGTTACATAATTATCGCAGTATACGAAAAATGCTTTCTTATGCTGCTTGTCAGCGCAATCCTTAGCACACTGGTAAAGTGGCTCATATTCCTTATACTCAAGGTCTTTACCCTTATATTCTTCAATAATCTCATAAGCAGGTGTACCTTCTTCTCTCTCGATTCCACCAAGAACCTTGTCAAGAAGTGCCTTTGCCATGATGTATGTGAATCCATCTGCTGCCTTAACTCTTGCATAAGTCTCATCCGGATTAACACAAAGAGCAATATTAGAGCAGAGTGTCCAAGGAGTTGTTGTCCATGCAAGGAAATATGCATCCTCACCAACAATCTTGAATCTTACAACTGCTGTACGCTCTTTAAGAGTCTTATAGCCCTGTGCAACCTCGTGTGAAGAAAGAGGTGTACCACAACGCGGACAGTAAGGAACAATCTTGAAGCCCTTATAAAGAAGACCTTTGTCCCATATCTGCTTTAAAGCCCACCATTCAGACTCAATAAAGTTATTGTCATATGTTACATATGGGTTATCCATATCAGCCCAGAAACCAACAGTAGATGAGAAATCTTCCCACATACCCTTGTACTTCCATACTGATTCCTTACAATGCTTGATAAATGGCTCAAGACCATATTCTTCAATCTGTTCCTTGCCATCAAGACCTAACATCTTCTCAACTTCAAGCTCAACAGGAAGTCCGTGTGTATCCCATCCAGCCTTACGAGGAACCATGTAACCCTTCATTGTTCTGTATCTTGGAATCATATCCTTAATTACTCGTGTAAGCACATGTCCGATATGTGGCTTACCATTAGCAGTTGGAGGTCCGTCATAGAATGTGTATGTTGGTCCTTCCTTTCTGTTATCAATACTCTTCTGGAAGATATCATTATCTTTCCAGAACTTTTCAACTTCTTTTTCTCTGTCCACGAACTTCATATCCGCAGAAACTTTCTGATAAATCATTGCAGCTTCCTTTCTTGCCTTCTGGCTTATTTATTTTAGTACATTATGGGCATTCGTCATAAATGTGTCACACAAGCTTGCATGGCTGCTGCCTGAGACTCATTGCTTACGAAAAAAGCCCCTCTGTCGTAATACAACAGAGGGGGTAACATACTTATCCTAAAATCTGAATGATTACGACATACTATCATATGCGTCCCTGGCTTTAACCTGACGATGGGATTACCGTCTCCACTTAGTCTCGTAATGATTTCAGCGAAGATGCTCAGAAGTGATATTCAGATGGATAGTACTCGCACCGGCTCTCACCACCCCGGCTCGCTCATGCTTTTCACTCCAACCTACTGTCTTCGTCAATGCATTTGATTAGATTCTATATAATAAATGTTTAGTTGTCAAGCTGATTCTTAGCGACAATTCTCATTATCAGATCAACACTTCCATCAATTCCATAAGTTGAACTGTTAATTGTGAGGTCATAATTATCTGCGTTACCCCACTTATTGCCTGTATAGAACGCATACCTTCTAAGATGTGCCTTATCCTCTCTTGTAACATACTTAGCAGCCTGCTTATATGTAAGCTTTTCTTTGCTTGTATGATAAGTTCTCTGAATACGCAGCTTCTTAGGTGCAGTTATAAATATGCTAATATGAGGAATATGGTTTTTCGTAAGAATATTATCTGCATATCTTCCCATGATAACATATGGCTCCTGCTTTGCTAAATCAACCAGCTTCTTAGATGTATTGAAAAACTGGACATCAGACCTTGAAAGTCCATGATACTTCTTAAAATCTCTCCACCACTGTGCAGGTGTTCTTGCAGCCTTATTCTGGAACAGCGCCCTGTCAGTCTCTTCATGCTCTTCATTACGCTGTAATATCTCATTCATAATAGAAACATCATAGTAGCTGATTCTTAACTTGTCCGCAAGCTTGAAACCTATGTCTGTACCAGCACAGCCATATGAACGTCCTATGCATATAATAAGATTGTCATCTTTTCCAAATCTGTTAGCAAGGTTAGACATATTAAGTTCTGCATGTTCCGGATCAATGATATCGCTTCCTTCTCTGGATTCCTGAATAGCCATCGCTTCGTCAAATATCTCTCCATATTCCTTCATTATTTCCTTATGAAGTCCTGGATTATTCCTTGTTGTTCTTGCCATATTACTTATAAGAGCAAGTTCGCTTCTAAGAACTGAAGAATCTGCGCTTGATTTAATCAGATCCTTTAAATCATTAATACATTTTTCCTTGTTTCCCTGATATACACGTCCCAGATTAGAACCTGTAGCTTTATATACTTTCTCATCCAGTGCGTATATTCTGTTTGCAAGTTCAGTTATCTTATCATTATCTGCCATAATGCGCACCTCCTAATTATATAAAGAATAACAGTGTGTCAATTAAGAATACTGGTACAAGACAGCATAAAGACCACACTATATAACCAAAGAAACTTGGCATCTTAACACCATTTTCATCTGAAATCGACTTAACCATGAAGTTCGGTGCATTACCAATATAAGTCATGGCTCCCATAAATACTGCTCCACATGATATAGCTGTAAGCATTTTGGCTGGTACAACTCCAAGAGCCGTTGTAAGTCCTGACGCAAATCCCATAGAACCTGCTGTCGTAAGGAATACAAGGTATGTTGGCGTATTATCAAGGAAGCTTGAAAGTGCACCTGTTACCCAGAACATCTG
>CAMDYG010000096.1 GCA_945910225.1 uncultured Eubacterium sp.
CCAGGATAAACAACTCTTAATCAGGGTGTCCAGGGTTCGAACCCCTGGCGGTGCACTTGGAAGGTCTTATGATTTAGGGAATCCTAGGTTGTAAGGCTTTTATTTTTTTATATAAAAATAGACACCCTCTTAATCAGGGTGTCCAGGATAATATTATATAATCTTTTCAAATCTCTGATAATTATCTTCAAATTCTCTTCTTAAACCATCAGGAACCAACACATCACGATCAAACTCTTTATCATGGAATAAATAAACATCTTCAAAATACATGTCCTTTTCTTCCTTAACAGCAATAAGATAATGTCCTAATTTACTTGTCTCAACAGATGTTATAAGTGTTTCAAGATTCTGTGTAATAACGCGCTGCTCCTTAACATATGTTTTAGTAACATTGTGTGTTATACAAAATATAACTAAATCCAATGCCAACAGAATTAATACACTAAATACAATTTTCATTTAATTTTTCCTCCGATTTTTAAAAAATATTTCATCAAGTTCATACAGACCGGATCCGATGAGCTCCTCTTGAGCTGCCAAATGTACATAGTTTTGTAAAATGGTATAAGAAGAATGTCCCATCAGCAGACGGAGCATTTCCATATTGCCGCCATAATATAAATAACTGGTTGCAAATGTATGCCTTAAAAGGTGTGCATGTACTCTTTCCATTTCTGGGAGATTCTTTATATTTGCAAAAAGCTTTTTAATAGTATTCTCTGTCACGGGCTCTTTTTCATAGCGATTCAAAAAAACAATTCCGGATCTTTTACCTAGGTAATTATTAATACTTAATCTTAAGAATTCAGGAATCAAAACAATTCTTGACTTGTTATTTTTGGAATTCTTAATTGTCAAGGTATTCTTACCAATACAGTCTGTTTTTAAATTAATTACTTCCTGACGCCGTAAGCCACAATCTAAAAACAAGTGAAATATACAAAAATTTCTTAAAGCCATTTCAGAATTAATAATATATTCATCAATGACAGCAACCTCATCTTTAGTAAGCGGTATTACAATCTCACTATCATCTTTTGGCAGCTTTATACGCTGTGTAATATCACAGTCAAGAAATCCTTCATGAAACAGCCACAAACAAAACACACGAACAGCTCTATAATAAGTATGCAATGATACATTCTTAATACCAGTTAAACCAAGATAGATTATATATTGCCTTAGATTGTCACTGGTAAGCTCCGGTATATTCAGGTTACTTATAGACAGCCATTTTTCAAACCTGGTTAAATTTTCCATATAGTAACGAATAGAATCAGGAGCTAAGTATGACTTACGCTGCATAATAAATTTCTGTATGTAAAATTCATTCATCTATAATTGGCCCGTCAAAATCTTTCTGGTTGAGCTGCCGACTTCTTTTATATTTGTAATTCATAGCGTGATGAATATCATTATCATTTAACATAACCAGGTTATACAGGAAATCTTTTTCTACATCATCATCATTTAAACCTTTACCATAAAGAGAAAATGATATTGCACTATGTATATAACGCTTTTTCATAAGGTTATAATCAAGCTTTCTTGAATATTCCCTGTGCAGCTTCTCCGGTACTTTGCTTTTAGCAACATCAACCTGCTTTGTTCTGCGTAATGCCTTCCAGAAGTTAGTGTAATCACAACGACTTTTATTACTGTCAGTTGTAACATCTACAAGGCGGAGAGTATCATGTGTAAGATAATCTGTTATCATTCGCCTGTTATCCAGATAATCATATATTCTTTTACACACTCCATATTTTTTATTACGCTCATGCTTTATAAGACAATATGATTTTGTTCCTTTCCTGGTTGTCTGAAATTCCACATTCATTACAATTGTAATTCTGGGTGTAAGTTTATCTGCCAGTTTTTGGACAGAATCAAAATTAACAGAGCCTTTAGTAGCAAGTTCATGCATATATTCATTACATTTTTCAATATAGAATACATTAGAGCCATACTCTGCGTAAAACTGTAGCCGGACAATATCAAGATACTTCCAATTGCGCAACTCATACAAATTAGATAAAACATAATAATCATATCTGCTGATGAGCTGATTATAATACCATTCATTTATAAACCAGGGTTTATAACCTTGCTCTATTACTTCCTTTGTTTTCAGATACATTCTTACAAAACACTTATCATTACGCTTTCCCAGAGAAATATAATCATTTTCATATTCGCTGTTTGGTTTAAATTGATATTGATAATTGATTCGCTTATAACGACTGACCTGCATTTGACAGAAATTATCAATTCTCAAATACTTTTCAGGAGACTGCAGATAATTAGTGTGCCAACAGTAATCAATACGATTTTCTTTTACCTCATGAATGTGAAGATGATAGTATTTTTCGATTGCGAATATAACACGCATGGAATACTCAAATGCTGCATTAACACCCTGTAACCATAACGGCTTAGATCTTAACTGTACAAGAATCTCACTTGTGACATCCGTTGGTACTCTTGTTGCAATAAATATATCAAATGTATCAGGACAGGAGATGCAATTATTATAATATCCGGCAAAAGAGCGATTACTATATGTCAGCTGCATATCTTCCAGACCGGGCAATGTCCAATCTATGTTAATATCAATTGCTTCAGTATCAGCTAACTTCTGCATGTCTATACGAAACTTTTTTACATATGGATCTGCAGAATCTTTCATAAAATCATTTACAAAGCTTACAGAATAATAGAATGTATCAATATTATGCAGGAACTTTTTTTCCTTCCTGAAGAACCAGTTATGATTCTGCTGGTTATCAAATTCATGTTCAATAAAACTCATTTTTCCCCCGTTCTCAAAATTTACTAAAAGGGCTATTTCAGTAAATTTTAAAATGCTTATTTTTGCCAGTATTTAT
>CAMDYG010000097.1 GCA_945910225.1 uncultured Eubacterium sp.
TAACCTTAGCATAGCATCCACCTTCAAAGTTGAATACACCATTGTCATCCCAACCATGCTCGTCATCACCGATAAGGAGTCTCTTAGGATCTGTTGAAAGTGTTGTCTTACCTGTTCCTGAAAGGCCAAAGAAGATTGCTGTGTTCTCTCCGTTCTTATCTGTGTTAGCTGAGCAATGCATTGAAGCAATACCCTTTAATGGAAGGTAGTAGTTCATCATAGAGAACATACCCTTCTTCATCTCTCCACCATACCATGTGTTGATGATTACCTGCTCATGGCTTGTGATGTTGAATGCAACACATGTCTCTGAGTTAAGACCTAATTCTGCATAATTCTCAACCTTAGCCTTAGAAGCATTATATACAACGAAATCTGGCTCGAAGTTCTCAAGTTCTTCTGCTGTTGGCTTAATGAACATGTTAGTTACAAAATGTGCCTGCCAAGCAACTTCTACGATGAAACGAACTGCCATTCTTGTGTCCTTGTTAGCTCCACAGAATGCATCTACTACGAAAAGTCTCTTATTAGAAAGCTCTGCCTTAGCGATGTCCTTAACCTTAGCCCATACATCTTCTGACATTGGGTGGTTATCGTTCTTATACTCATCTGATGTCCACCATACAGTGTCCTTAGAGTTCTCATCAACTACGATGTACTTATCTTTAGGTGAACGACCTGTGTAGATACCTGTCATAACATTGACAGCTCCAAGTTCGCTTTCCTTACCAACTTCGTAACCCTCGTTAGTAGACTTAGTCTCTTCCTCGAATAATAATTCATAAGAAGGATTGTAGACGATCTCTGTAGCACCTGTGATGCCATACTTGCTTAAATCGATTTTTGCCATCTTACATAAACCTCTTTTCTTATAATTTCTTGTAAATTATTACAAAATTCTCTTTAATTCTATACCATGATAATATTAAAATCAATAAAAAATTGTTAAATTTTTCTCGAAATCATTTTGATAACGATAATATTAATCATTTATTTATCCTGTATAGTTTTTTCATATTCGATATCTTCTATTGTTTCACTCGACAGCCTTATTGCTTCAGTTACCACATCCTCTGCAACTCCCATGTTCTGTGCAACTTCTTTTATCGTTGGTTTTCTTCCAAGTTCCTCCTTAAGTCTTGCGCCCCAGTCATTTACCATATTGACCTTATTGAGAATTTTTCCTGAAACCATATTGACATCTGTCTGCTCATCAATAAGCATATTAAGACTTCCTTCTATAAGTTCTTTTACCGAATCATCTATTCCTTTAAGTACATTTAGAAGATCTTCCTGTCCGCCTTCCTTTATCTTATCTTTCCATTCATAATTATTAAGCCACTCCTGCTGTCCGATATATGCAGTCATAGCAAGATTAGCCTCCTGAACAAGATCACATGCAAGCACACCTTTGCCTCTGAATGGTTCTATCCATTCTACTATCTTTTCAAGATAACTTTCTGTAAGAAGTTTTAGTGATTCCTTGTCGTTGTCCTCTACAATATTCATAAGAAGATATGATCTTGTAACATCTGTCATCTTCTGTATTCCAGATATATCCTCAAGATACATTTTTAGATACTTTTCATCCTCTTCGTAATCTATATGATCTACTATATCATCAGCAACTTTTTTATCTTCTTTCTCTTCTTCTGAAAGATTTTTGCCATCAGCAGAAACATTTTCTTCCGATGCACTTTCCATCATCTTAAGAAATTCATTATCAATATTTTCTTCTCCCTGAATTCTTATGCCATTAGCCATAAGATAGCCTGATATCATCTGGAACTTGGAATCATCCAGTGCCATATCTTTAAAGAAATTATTAATATCTTCTCTTGTAACAACATTTGCATTAACCTTAGCATATTCTTTTATGCTTGCAACAGCTTCCATAAATGCTGCCTGTGAATCTTTATTCTGTGCCATATAAAAACCTCTTTTCACTTATTAAACATCCAATAATATACCACACAATAACTCATTTGGTAAATGTATTATTATCTAAACCATATTTGACAAAAATAAGCCTACAGCTTATAGTTTATATATAAATTCAAGAAAAGAGGAGATTTCATAATGAGAATCGCATTAATTAATGAAAACAGCCAGGCTGCTAAGAATGAGTTAATCTATTCATCACTTAAAAAGGTTGCCGAGAGCAAAGGACATACTGTTGACAATTATGGTATGTATTCTGCTGATGATAAGGCTCAGCTTACATATGTACAGAATGGTATCCTTGCTGCTATTCTTTTAAACAGTGGCGCTGCTGATTTTGTTGTAACAGGATGTGGAACTGGAGAAGGAGCTATGTTAGCTCTTAATTCTTTCCCTGGAGTTCTTTGTGGACATGTTGTTGATCCTTCAGATGCATATATGTTTATGCAGATCAACGATGGTAACGCTATTGCTCTTCCATTTGCTAAAGGATTTGGATGGGGAGCTGAACTTAATCTTACATATATCTTTGAGAAGCTTTTCGAGGGTGAACCTGGTGGTGGCTACCCTAAAGAAAGAGTTGTTCCAGAGCAGAGAAACAAGAAGATTCTTGATGGTGTAAGAGCCGTTACTCTTAAGCAGGATCTCGTAGAAGTTCTTAAGGAACTTGATCAGGATCTCGTTAAGGGTGCTGTTGCCGGTGAGAAGTTCGAGGAACTTTTCTTTGCTAACTGCAAGAATGAGAAGATTGCTGAGT
>CAMDYG010000098.1 GCA_945910225.1 uncultured Eubacterium sp.
ATAAGAAGCATGAGGAAAGAAGATTCTAATGAAGTCCTTGAAATGATGAAAGTTTTTTATGCTTCGCCGGCGCTTATTTCAGATCCTTCTGAGGATGTTATGAAAAGGGATATTGCGGATTGTCTGGGGGATAATCCATTTATAGAATGTTTTGTGTTTGAGGATGGCACAGGTGTTATTATGGGATATTCTATGGTTGCCCACAGTTATTCCACGGAATGTGGAGGAAACTGTGTATGGGTTGAGGATATATATATTAAGCCTGATTACAGAGGAAAGAGCATTGCAGGAGAGTTCTTTAATTACCTTGATAATCTGTATGGAAGAGAAGCTGTCAGGTTCAGACTCGAGGTTGAAGAGGAGAATGAAAGAGCAGTAAAAGCATATAAGAAGGCAGGATTTGAAAAGCTTGGTTATGTGCAGATGGCAAAGGATTACTAATTGGAGTTGTTATGAATAATAGTTATAATGAAAGAAGCATGAAGATCATTGACCTTAAGAAAACTATATTAGAGGACAATGATGCTGATGCTGACAGATTAAGAGAAGAGTTAAAAAAGAATAATGTGTTCTATATGAATGTCATGTCAAGTCCTGGTTCTGGTAAGACTACAACTATTGTTGGTACAATTGAAAGACTTAAGGAACATTTTAATATAGGTGTAATGGAAGCAGATATTGATTCTGATGTTGATGCACTTGCTGTTGCTAAGGCGGGAGTGCCAGCAGTACAGCTGCACACAGGCGGAATGTGTCATCTTGATGCTGATATGTCAAGACAGGGAATGGCTGCGTTAGAAGCTGATGGGGACAGCGTGCTTAATTTTATTATACTTGAGAATGTCGGTAATCTTGTGTGTCCGGCTGAGTTTGATACAGGTGCATGTCTCAATGTCGCAATTCTTTCTGTACCGGAAGGGGATGACAAGCCGCTTAAGTATCCGCTTATGTTTGAGAAATGCCAGACTGTAATTATTAATAAGACAGATTCCCTGCCGGCATTTGATTTTGATATGGACAAGGTTAAGGCTAACATTGCGATGAGAAATCCTGAGGCAGTAGTTTTCCCTGTTTCAGCAAAGTCAGGCGAGGGAATGGATGCATGGTGCGAATGGCTTAAAAGTAATGTGGCACAATATTTAGGAGATAATCAGAATGGGTAATGTAAGAGTTATTGATGTACATCAGAGTGTGTATGCAGTTAATGATGAGATAGCTGCCAGGACAAGGGCAAGGCTTAAGGAAGAAAAAACATTTATGATTAATCTTATGTCAAGTCCGGGAGCAGGCAAGACTACAACTCTGTTAAGAACTGCAAAGATGTTAGGAGACAGATACCATATAGGAGTAATGGAAGCGGATATTGATTCTTCTGTTGATGCTGAGAAGATGGCGGCAGCAGGAGTTGCATCTATCCAGGTGCATACAGGTGGAGAATGTGCAATGGATGCACAGATGACTATGCAGGCACTTGACGAGTTTGATACGAATGAACTTGACCTTCTTGTTATGGAAAATGTCGGCAATCTGGTATGTCCGGCTGAGACGGACACGGGAGCTTCACGCAATGTTGTGATTCTTTCGTACCCAGAGGGAGATGATAAGCCGCTTAAGTATCCGCTTATGTTTGAGGTGTGTCATGTAGTTCTTATTAATAAGATAGATACTAAAGAATATTTTGATTTTGATGATAAGGCAGTTGTCGAAAGAATTCATGAAAGAAATCCATTGGCAAAGGTATTTTTTGTATCAGCCAAGACCGGTGAAGGCTTTAATGAATGGATTGAATGGTTAGAGAATAATATTAAAGAATGGCAGGAGGACTAATAATGGTAGATAGTCGTAATTTCAAGAAACAGAATCAAAAAGGAGAAGGACTTAAGAAACACAAATGGATACCATTAGTGGTAATTGTGATTCTTGCAATTGTACTTATTCTTATTCAATATGTGATGTTAGATATTCTTACGGCTGTTAATAGTGCCGGTTGAATATAAAGTATGAAATATTATTGTAAATTTTATAAAAATTTTATATAATTGTTTTATACCGGTTTGACCGGAATAATTTCCGCAGGAGGGAAAAATGAACGATACAATGAAGAAGAGGCTCCCATTAGGAGCAGAGGTACTTGGTGGATTTATGATATTTTTATCAACATTTCTGCCTTTCTTATCAGTAGAATTTTTGGGATATAAGGATTCAGTAAGCCTTATGTCTGCACATGTGGCAGATGGAATTCTTCTGATGCTTATAGGGGCAGCATTAATAGCAGGTGCAATAGTTCCTATGTTTGTTAAATTACACAATAATGTAATTAAGTTTGTTGAAGCTGGAATTGCTGTTGTTGCATTTATTATGATGTTAATAATATCAATAGGTACTAAGAATAACCTTGCAGAAGCAAGTTATCTTTCTTCTTATGTTAAATTCAGTGCAGGATTCTGGTTCCTTTTATTAGGAACTATAATTGCTATAGCAGGAGCAGGATTTGATGCTGTAATTGAATATAAGACAAATGGATTGCCTAAGTCATCTAAGTCACAGCAGGCACCATACGCACAGCAGCCACAGGCAGG
>CAMDYG010000099.1 GCA_945910225.1 uncultured Eubacterium sp.
AGCATACGGTTCATACCCGTAGTGTCGAGGGTTCAAATCCCCCTCTCGCTACTAATTCAAAAAGAGAATCCGAAAGGGTTCTCTTTTTTTGAATGACTTTTTATAAAACGGGTCAAGTGGTGTATTGTATAATTGGAGGCGTGGACTCATGTATAGAAAAGATTCCGTTACTGTAAGAGAATGGCAAAACTAACCTGGGTGATTTTCCTCAGGTTTTTTATTTTTATGTGACTAAAATTATATAATATGTTATACTTACACGTAATAGGGATTACATTCATATTTATCTCACGGAAGTACATTAAGATAATTTTAATCAGGAGTATATACATATGAATATTACCAATTTAGAGATGACTCAGGCTACAGTTGAGATATTTGGAGCATTTATATGTCTTATGCTGGTTGTAATAATTAATATCAGCCTGCATGAGGGGAAAAGTTGTAAGCTTTTGAAGTGGATGTTTTTATCCGTTTCGGGAATGTTCATTTTTGAGGCATGTGCCTATATATTCAGGGGAAATGTTGACATATTAAGCCTGTATATGACAAGGGTAAGTAATTTTGTTGTTTTTATGCTGAATATTGCACTTATAAGTCTGTTTGTGCATTATCTGTATTTCTTTCTTCAGGAAAAAGGGGTCAAAGCGAATAGAATATATAAGATTATTGTAGACATCTGTGTGCATTTTGCTGTATTAATCCTGTTTGTTAACCAGTTTACAGGATGGATGTATTACTTTGATGAGAACAACTGCTATCATAGGAATATCGGATGGTATGTATATACTTTGCTTATTCTTGTGTGTATCATAACAAGCAGTCTGATGTGCATAACATATCGCAAATCTATTAGGAAAACAACATTTGTATCTCTTCTGCTTTATGCGTATATGCCAGTTATTGCTATTATAATACAGATATTCATATATGGAATATCCATTACTAATATTGGAATATTTGCTGCACTTATTATGATGCTCATAACATATCTGAAAGAATGGAGCGGGTTGAAAGAAAGACAGGAGAAGGAAAGGAAAACCATAGAGATAGTTGTACTGTTTGTAATTATGGCATTAAGCATGAGCGCATCAGTTGTTTCCTGCATAATTTCTATTGAACGGATTTCTGTTAACAATTCAGAGAGTAATAGCAAGATTATTGCACATATGGTTGATTCAGGTATTCAGAATGAGTTCTTAAGACCTATTATGGTGTCTGAGACTATGTCAAAAGACTATAGCCTGAAGGAATTCATGAAAGAAAGTAATAATAATTCTCCTGAGTCTGTAGAGGAAGAGGTCGCTTCTTATCTTGATTCAATCAGGACAGGATTCGGGTATAATATGGTATTTGCTGTATGTGATGCATCCAGGGCATATTATACCTACAATGGCATAAGTAAATTTGTAGATATTGAGAATGATGAACATGATATTTGGTATAAGAATTATCTAGAAGAAAGAAAACATTATGATCTTGATGTAGACACAGATGAGGCAAATAACTGGGATGTATCAGTATTTGTTAATACAGAGATTAAAGATGAGAATGGAAGATACCTTGGTGCATGCGGTGTCGGGGTTGAGATGGTTGAGCTACAGGAACTTTTAAGAAACTATGAAGAAACCTATAACCTGAAGATTGATCTGATAAATGCAGACGGACTTATACAGGTTGATTCAGATGGCCAGCGTATTGAACGTGATTATCTTGATAATACATACCTTAAGAATGTTGGTTCTAATGAATTTACATACGAGCGTCAGGGACAGACCAGCAGAATGACCAAATATATGAGTGATTTGGACTGGTATCTTGTCATAGAAGATCGTAATCCGGAAAAGATAAGTGTTATGGAGATTACTATTTCAAGCATTATAATCTTTTTGATAGGTATAATGATGATGGGAATAGTATTTGCCATAATTGGTATCAGGGAGCGAAAGGCATCAAGAGAAATTGCTGAAAGGCGGAAAACATCTCTGACAGATGACATGACCGGTCTGCTGAACCGCCGCGCATATGAGGAGGACAGTGCCAGCATAGTTGAGTCTGGTTCTGTAGGTAAAACAACTGTTGTTATGATGGATGTTAATGGACTTAAGGTGGCAAATGATACCTATGGGCACGTTGCAGGAGATGAACTGATTATTGGGGCAGCCAAGTGCATGCGGACAGCCATGGGAGAATATGGCAAAGTATACAGAATCGGTGGTGATGAATTTGTTGCATTACTTGAGTGTACAGATGAACAGGTGGAGGATATGATTAATACATTTGAACATATTACAGATACATGGAAGGGTTCATATGAGTTTAGCCTGTCTGTATCAAAGGGTATTGTGGTGTGCAGACAGTATCCTGACATGGCATTTGAAGACATTAAGAAAATGGCAGACCAGCGTATGTATGATGATAAAGAAGCATACTATAAACGTACGGGAAAGACACGCCGCAAGCTGTAAATGCCCACGGTAAGTGAGAAAATAAGGCAAAAATAGGTGGATTTTTTTCATTAAATATCTTATACTTTAATGAACTGTAGAACTA
>CAMDYG010000100.1 GCA_945910225.1 uncultured Eubacterium sp.
TAAAGACAAAGCAGAAGAAATCTTATGCATGAAGAGATGCACTCTAAGGTTGAATATATTGTTGCACACGGAATATCAACATTTATCAACACAAGCAAGGTTATCATAGGAAGCCATCACTTTGTATTTGAGGATGAAGCCTGCGTAATACCAGAAGGAAAGCAGGAAATCAACACTTGTTATAAGTCTTGAGAGTATGAAGAATCTGCCGGTTTAAAAAATTATGAAACGGACTCATCTTCGGGTGGGTTCGTTTTTTTTATTTAGAATTGAAAAATTTCTACTATAAACAGTATAATAAATTCTTGACTAAGCCGTACGGCTAATATTATACTATATTTATTGAAATAAAGCCGAGCGGCTTTATTTATGAGAAAGCATGCTCGATAGAGCCGTACGGCTAATTTTAATGTTGGAGTGATTATCATGAGAATAACTGATTCAGAAGAACTGGGAAATATAATCAGAAACAGAAGAAAAGAATTAAAGTATACGCAGGCATTTTTGTCAGAATATACTGGGCTTAGCATAAGTTTTATATCAGATGTGGAAAGAGGTAAGCCTACTGTTGAGATTGGAAAAGTAATACAGTTAACTTCGATTCTGGGGCTTGATATTAATGTTGATGTCAGGGGGAGATAATGAGAAATTTAGAGGTATATATTGAGTGTAATGGTAATATGATTAATGTTGGCAGTATTACAGGGCATAATTCAGCTGATGCTGTATTTTCGTATTCAGAAGAATATATAGAAGATAAATCTTCAAGAGCAATATCAATCAGTTTACCACTTGCTGAAAGAAGCTTTTCACCAGAAAGAACACGATGCTTTTTTGAAAGTCTTTTACCAGAAGGATATACAAGAAAGTGTGTTGCAGGTTGGCTTCATGTTGATGAAAATGATTATATATCGGTTCTTTCAGAATTAGGGAGTGAGTGTCTGGGAGCAATAAGAATAGTGGAAGGCGATACCAATATAACAGAATCGGCTTACAGATTGTTATCACACGAAGAATTGCTGGAATTTGCAAGAGAAGGGGCAACTAAATCAGCAGAGCTGGTTATTAAATCACATTTATCATTAGCCGGGGCATCTGGAAAGACTGGACTATATTATGACAGGAATAATAATGAATGGTATCAGCCTGCCGGACTGGCACCAAGTACACATATATTAAAACAGAGCCATGTAAGATTAAAAAAGATAGTTGCTAATGAACAGTTGTGCTTACTGACAGCAAGAAAACTGGGAATCAGGACACCAGATAGTTTTATTATTAATCTTAATGATAAAGACGATGATTTTTTATTTGCGACTGAAAGATATGACAGAAAGATTTTAGATACATGTAAGGAATTAATGGGGAAGAAAGTTCCATTAAGACTTCATCAGGAGGATTTTGCACAGGCACTTGGAATTACATCTTCACAAAAATACGAGAAAAATGGGAAAGATTATTTAGCAGATGCATTTGAACTAATAAAAAATTATTCAAGCAATCCAATTGAAGATCAGATAAGATTGTGGGATTTATGTATATTTAATTATCTCATAGGTAATACAGATAATCATGTGAAAAATATTGCCCTTTTATATAGTGAGGATTTAAAAGGGATAAGATTAGCTCCAGCATATGATCTATTAAGTACTGTCATATATGATAGCAGCACAGAAAAAATGTCGCTTAACATAGATGGTGAATATGATATAAAGAATATTAATCGTACTTCGTTTGAGAACGAGGCAAGAAAACTGGGGCTTGGAAAAGGAATAGCAATGCAGCATTTTTTAAGTATGGTTGAAAAATTTGAGGAGGCACTGGAACAATCAGCATACGAACTTGAGCAGCAGGGATATGGAGTTGCAGTCGGGATACAAAAACAAATATTAAAAAAAGCAGGAATTCATAACTTTAAATTGACTAATCCGTAATTTAATTATATCATAAATAACTAGGGACGCTTTGTTTCACTAAAGTATAATGGGAGGATGTTATATGTATTCATTTGATGAAGTATTAAACTATGATCCAGACCTTGCTAAGGCTATGGATGATGAACTTGGAAGACAGAGAAGCCACATCGAGCTTATTGCTTCTGAGAACCTTGTAAGTAAGGCAGTTATGGCTGCTATGGGAAGCCCACTTACTAATAAGTACGCAGAAGGATATCCTGGAAAGAGATATTACGGCGGCTGTGAGTATGTAGATGTTGTAGAGACACTTGCAATTGAAAGAGCCAAGAAGCTTTTTGGTTGTGAATATGCAAATGTACAACCTCATTCAGGAGCACAGGCTAACTTAGCTGTATTTTTCGCACTTGTTAATCCTGGAGATACAGTTATGGGAATGAGCCTTGACTGTGGTGGACATTTATCACATGGTTCACCGGTTAATATTTCAGGAAAATACTTTAACATCGTTCCTTATGGTGTTACAGCAGACGGATTTATTGATTATGATGAAGTGTTAAGAATTGCCAAGGAATGCAAGCCTAAGATGATTATTGCAGGAGCTTCTGCTTATGCAAGAACAAT